>CAMDER010000001.1 GCA_945896935.1 Bifidobacterium breve
GGGAAAATTTCAACTCGTGCGAGGAACGGTTCGTCGGGCGTCACTGACATGACGTCAGACTCAAAGTAGTCATGCACTGGACGAAGTTCGGTACTGGTCGATTTGTTGAGTGCACGAAGGCTGGCTCGGAGCCATCCGCTCTGGACATACGTTTCCGATCCGTCGGGACGAATTTCGCTGATTGTTACTTCGAGGTCGGTGTCGGCGGCTTCTGTGGAAATCCACAGGTCGGCAGATCCTGGTCCGACGATGACAATGTCCTCTGTTAATGCAGCTGTCGTGAAAACTGCGGCAGTGCCTTCTGGGTTGCGCACCCAGTTCCACTGAATATTGGCATCCCAAATACTTCCTTCGCCCCCGAAGAATGTCTCGGGAGTTGCTGACGGGTCGGCGGTGTAGTCAGTACTACTGGTCTGTGCGACATCGGTGCCAAGGGTTCCGGTATCGCCCAAGTTGTAGCGAAGAGTTTGTGCTTCCGGAATCGGCCAAGCGGAGAAATCGGCACGCCAACGATTCAGCGGTGTGCCTGGTGCTTGACCATCTGCGGCGCCCTCTTCGAAGAGAATGCGCACGGAAGGTTCGCTTTCAAAAATCTTGAGAGCTTGCTCGAAGGTCATTCCAGTAAAACGATTCTCTTGCACAATTGGCGTCGCGACTTTGAAAACTGATGGAGTCAAAACCATCGCAATCACACTGGCGGCACTGAGATCAGGAACTTTCTTGGCGACATACAGGCTTAAGAACTCGGCGTAACGAGGGAACACGGCCGGTCCGAGTGATTCAGTATGCAGACCATTGACCAAAGTGGTGTACATGTGCGGCGCACCCGTGAACTTGTCAATGAATGCGGGGAAGTGTCCGCCGGTTTGCTCGTCTTGCCAGGCTCCTGCCAAGAAAACTGGAACATTGATTTTGTCAACAAACATTGATGGGTTGATGGAGTCTCCAACCTCGGGAGCGTAGAACACGTTGTCATTGATTTCTTTGATGAGGTCGGGGTTTTGCAAACGTAATTTTTGGTTGTCGGCACAGATTGTGTCGCCAGAATCTGCCATCTCTTTTGACCATCCTTGGCCATAGACAGCGGCACTATCCATGCGTTCTTTTGTCCACTTCACTGCGAATCCAGTGTTCAAAATTCCGCCTGGTCGCAATGTGCTGCGTGCGCTGTCGTCGATGACTGAGAGCGGCGTGATTGCGGCGAGGCTTGGCGGTTGTGTTGCGGCCACAAAAAGTTGGCTGATGCCGGGGTAACTGATGCCGACCATGCCGACTTCATTGTCAAGTACCCACGGTTGCGCAGCGATTGCTTCAATGGCGTCGTAGCCATCGAGTGATTGAGATTCTTCGAAGTAACGGAATGAACCGCCCGAGCAGCCCGTGCCGCGCATGTTGACTGCGACATAGGCATAGCCGAGGGTTGTGAAAAGTTGACCGAACGTGGTGTCGTTGGGATTGCTTGGTGCATAGCCCGAGTACTCGACGACGGTGGGGTACGGGCCGTCTTCAACCGGTCCAGGGAACATGACGTTGGTCGACAACGTGGTGCCGTCGCGGGTCGTTAAGTATCCAAAGCCAGGAGCCGGAAGTTCTTGGTCGGAATAAAAACTTTGTTCGGGAATAAACGTTGCGTCATAGACAACGACTTCAGCACTGGCGGCCGACATGTCAGCGTTGACAACTTTGTACAAGCCAACTTCAAGATTGCGGGCCAAGAAAGAGCCCTGTTCATCGGTAGTTCCTTCGGCGGCGACGGTTCCGTCTTGGGCTTGAATCTGTAGATCAGTGCCCGGTTCGGCGTCAATGACCGCAATTTGGTGGGCTCCAGGACGGACCGTATATGTGGCAAGCGGAAGTGGGGCCAGCGTGGTCGGTGCAACGGTCGCTGGTGCTTCGGTGGTGGCCGAATTGCTGTCGCTTGAGCAAGCGGCGAGTGTGACGATCGATGCGAAGGCGACAGTGACGCCCAAAATACGACGAGTAATGTGTGACATTGGTTTCCCCTCAGTTAACTCAATCAACCTTAGAGCCTCGACATCAGGCACAATGGGTTCGTGCCTCAAGAAAAGATCGTGACCCCAGACCGCGAGTTGATGATTGGCGACGTTGGCCGACTTGTCGAAATTGAGTCGCCGTCTTTTGACATTGAAGCTTTAACAAAGAGTGCTCACGAGTTGGCTTCGATGATGGAGCAGCGTTTGGGTTTGCCGGCAACAATTGTTGATTGTGTCGCTGGCCCTCATGTGCATTGGGTCGGCGGCGGAACTCCAAAAGTTTTGATTGTCGGTCACCACGACACGGTGTTCCCTAAAGGAGCCCTTGCGGCGCGCCCATTTATGGTGGAAGGCGACAAAGCGACTGGCCCAGGAATTTTCGACATGAAAGCCGGAATCGTGCAAGCGATTCACGGTGTGGCTGCACTTGCTGACAAATCGGGTGTTGAGATTCTGATCACTTCCGATGAAGAAGTCGGTTCGTTTCATTCGCGCGATTTGATTATTGAACGTGCGAAGGCTTGCGGTGCAGTTTTGGTTTTAGAACCCAGTGCCGATGGTGGGGCTTTGAAGACAGCGCGCAAGGGGACTGGCACGTTTGAGTTGCACGTGCATGGCCGAGCTTCACACGCTGGTCTTGAACCCGAAAAGGGTGTCAATGCGCTCGTCGAAGCGTCCGCGCAGATTTTGCGAATCAATACGTTTGGAAACGCTGATTTGGGAACAACCGTGACGCCGACAGTTGCCGTTGTTGGAACGGCCGACAATGTGGTGCCAGCACTGGCGAAGATTTCGATTGATGTGCGCGTCGTTGAAGCAGTCGAGCGCGAACGCGTCGATGCATTAATGAAATCGTTGGCGGTTGAAAATCCCGAGGCTCGTCTCGAGATTAAGGGTGGCTTTAATCGTCCGCCGATGCCTCCGACTGCGTCAACGTGGTTGTTCCCGATGGCGGTCGAAGTGGCGCGAGAACTGGGCTTGCCCGAAATGCAAGGTGTTGCCGTGGGCGGCGGGTCTGATGGCAACTTCACGGCAGCCGCGGGTGTAGCGACTCTTGATGGACTCGGAGCGGTTGGCGGAGGAGCCCATGCTGATCACGAATGGGTTGATGTCAGCCTGATGCCGGGTCGCGCAGTGCTCATCGCCGGCCTCGTCGCCCGCCTCCAACAAAACCGCAATTAACTCGCCACTTTGGAAGATAGTTGCCGCCTAGCGGCAGCCATATTCCAAAGTGGCGGAAAATAGGGTTAGTCGAGTTCGAGGAGGTTGGTGCCGGCGGCCAAAGTTCCGGCCTCGCGGTAAATTGCCAACTTGCTGCGGCTGTCCTCAATATCAAGATTACGCATCGTCAACTGTCCGATTCGATCGAGCGGTCCAAACGGCTGATCCTCAACTCGTTCCATGCTCAAACGCTCGGGTGAATAGGTGAGATGTGGTCCGGTCGTATCAAGCACCGTGTAATCGTCGCCACGACGTAAACGCAACGTGACCTCACCAGTGATCGCCGAACCGACCCATCGCATGATTGGTTCGCGCAACATGAGGCTCTGGGGATCAAACCAACGACCTTCGTACAGCAGTCGACCCAAGCGCCGACCCATGGTGCGGTAATTCTCGATCGTGCCTTCGTTGTGAATAGCTGTCACAAGTCGTTCATAGGCAATGTGCAACAACGCCAAACCAGGAGCTTCATAAATACCACGGCTCTTTGCTTCGATGATGCGGTTTTCGATTTGATCGCTCATGCCAAGTCCGTGGCGACCACCGATGCGGTTGGCTTCATGTACCAACTCAACTTGATCAGCAAATTCTTGATCATTGATTGCAACTGGCCAGCCTTCATGGAAACGAATTTTCACCGTTTCAGTCGTGATCACAACATCTTCTCGATAGTGCGCAACGCCCATGATGGGCTCGACAATTTCCATTGACGTTGACAACTCTTCAAGCAACTTGGCTTCGTGTGTTGCTCCCCAGATGTTGGCATCGGTGCTATATGCCTTTTCGGTGCTCGCGCGGTATGGCAAATTATTTGCCAACAAGAACTCACTCATTTCGGTACGACCGCCGAGTTCAGAAACAAACGCCTCATCGAGCCATGGCTTGTACACGCGTAACTTGGGATTGACCATCAGTCCGTAACGGTAGAAACGCTCAATGTCGTTGCCCTTATATGTTGAGCCATCGCCCCAGATGTCAACTCCGTCTTCATGCATGGCGCGAACGAGCAAAGTTCCGGTGACAGCGCGGCCAAGTGGAGTGGTATTGAAATAGGTCTTGCCGGCAGTGCTGATATGAAAAGCCCCGCATTGCAAAGCCATCAAACCTTCACGAACTAATTCGGAGCGGCAATCAATGAGGCGGGCTTCTTGGGCGCCGTATTCTTTGGCTCGATCGGGGATGCTCGATAGGTCGGGCTCGTCTGGCTGACCGAGGTCGGCGGTGTAGCAATAGGGGATAGCACCCTTGGCGCGCATCCATGCCACGGCCGCAGAAGTATCGAGTCCGCCCGAGAATGCGATTCCGACTCGTTCGCCGATGGGGAGAGATGTAAGGACCTTGGCCGACATAAGTTCTGACGCTATCGGTTCGGCCCACCTGAGTCGGGTGACTATTAGGCGGCATATCGTAGGTATTGCATGAATGACGCCATGAACATCGCTATGAATCTTGATGGGGGCATACACGAGATTCCGTTGCCGACGCTCGCTGGCCGATTGTGGTTGTGTGGCAAACACTTCATCGGACCCGATCCAGAACGAGCCTTGACGAGCGTGAATGCCGATCACGTCGTGTGTCTGGTTCACGAACGTGAATTGCGCGATCGCTACGACGGCTATATCTCGTGGCTGCAGTTGACCGATTGCGCCACGTGGTATCCCATTCACGATTTATCATCGCCACCGCTCGCCGAAATTCTGCCCGTCTATCAAGGGGTCGTTGATCGTTTGAGTCGGGGCGAGTCGGTGGTCGTACATTGCGCGGCCGGCATTGGACGGGCGGGCACGTTGGCGGTTGCGGTGTGTCAACTATCGGGCATGCCACTCAACGATGCACTTGCGCATGTCCGCAAGCATCGGCCAGGGGCGGGACCCGAAGTTGGTAGTCAGTTAGACGCAGTTATTGCGCTTGAAGAATCGCTGAGTCGGTAGCGGCCAGCAAATGCTCCAGCCATCAAGCCCCCGCCGGCGATAGCAAGAATCAGAGTAACGATTGCGCTGCCCGGCGAGTTGTGGCGATCTACAACGGCAAGTATCACGAGAATAATCGTGGGAATGATCGAGATGTAGCAGACCTGCGGCCCATGAAAGAGCGACCATAAAGCTGTCGCCATTAAAGGGAAGCACGCCGCTAGGACCAAAAGAGTCAAGGTCATTGCATTCCATCGTTGATCATCAAGCCAGATCACGGGTCGACCAATTATTTGCGATGAAGCACCAAGACAAACGAGGGCAAACATATTGAACAACCAACCCAGAGCGATGACTCGCCCCCAGGCTGGAGTCAGACGGTGTTGCTGACCTGCATTTGGGAAAAATGTGAAAACCACGGTTTCGGTCGGCTGATTGTGAGAGCCATGCCCTAGATAATCCTGATGATCAATATCGCTCACCTCGCCAACTTACCCGAAGTACAGGCTGCACAAACAGGCGATAACTTGCAGGTGTGGCCACAGAATCGGCGATTCCCCATTTTCAGAAACTCTCGTTCTTCTTTCCCATGTGGAACGAAGAGGCGTACATTGGCCGCACTTTGTCGGCAGCTCATGAAGCTGGTCGTTCATTGATCGATGTTGGTGAGATTGCCGACTACGAAATTTTGATAATTGATGATGCATCAACCGATTCAACTCCTCAGCTTGCCGACGCCGCTGCGGCGAATGATCCACGAGTTCGAGTGGTTCATCATCCTAAGAATCGCAAACTTGGTGGCTCGATAAAAACTGGCTTTGCCAATGTGAACGGCGATTTGGTTTTGTATACCGACGCCGATCTTCCATTTGACATGGTTGAACTACAAAAGGCTTGTCGCCTCATGCGTCAGTACGAAGCTGACGTCATCAGCGCCTACCGACTCGACAGAACAGGCGAAGGCTATGTGCGCACGGTGTATTCGTTTTTCTATAACGCGCTCGTTCGTATTTTCTTTGGCCTCAAAATGCGGGACGTAAATTTTGCCTTCAAGTTGTGCCGCAATCGTATTTTTGAAAACATCTCGTTAAAGAGCGAAGGCTCATTTATTGACGCCGAATTAGTGATTCGGGCCAACAAGCTCGGCTATCACATCGTTCAGTTTGGTGTCGACTATTTCCCTCGTACTCGAGGTGTTTCAACGTTGTCCTCGCCCAGCGTGATTGTCAAGATTCTCCGAGAAATGCGAGAATTGCGCCAAGAACTTCGGGCAATTGAGCCCATCGTCACTAGGTGACTGGTCTAGCCGACTTGACCAGCGATATCCTGATTATTCGTGGTTAGTGAACAGCGCCCTCGACGATTGAACTCGCGTCGTACGCGCTCGTCCGCGTTGCAGCAATGGACGCCGGCAATCGCAGCAGCAGCAATTTTGTCGGCTGTTGTTTTAGTCGGAGCACTGGCCTCAAAAGACTCCTCATCTACTGACGGTCCAAATGAGTCAACGACGACGATCGCTCAAATAGTGACTCCGTCGTCCATGGTTCCTGTCACGAAGTTACCCCTGACGCAGACATACGGTCGAGGTGCTGCCGGCCCAGAAATCAAATTGATTCAAGATCGTCTGATTGAGTTGAAGTTTGATCCAGGGATTCCTGACGGAGCATTTGGGCAACGTACTCAACAGGCGGTGTGGGCTTTTGAGAAACTGGTGATGGGAGTTCCGCGTGATCAAGTCACTGGCAAGGTGACACCCGAAATGTGGAGTCGCATGCAAGACCCGTTAGTGATTTTGCCGCGCCGACCCGATGCAACTCCGGATCACACAGAGATTTATTTGCCAGAGCAAGTGCTGATTGTTTTCCACGCAGATACTCCTGTGGTGGTCACGCATATTGCCTCTGGAACAAACGAAGAGTGGTGTGAAGAAGTCACTATTTCACCAGGTGAACAAGATAACGAAACCGGTACTGAGGCGATTAAGAAAGGTGTCTGCGGATTGTCCTGGACGCCTGGCGGTATCTACAAGTTTTATCGCATGGTGGTCGGACGGCGTGAAAGTCAACTGGGTGGAATGTACAACCCCGTGTATTTCAATAAAGGAATAGCAATACACGGCGCCAAAGAAGTTCCTGAATTTCCTGCCTCGCACGGATGTATCCGCATACCGATGCATATCTCGGACTATTTCCAGTCGTTAGTCGCCAAAGGTGATCAAGTATTCGTTTTTGATGGCGTGAAAGATCCAGAGGCTTACGGCGCACAACCGCCGCGCTTTAATTGGGTTGATCCGAGTTACACAACGACAACGACCTCAACGACAACAACTGCACCCGCTGTTACATTGCCGCCAACAACATTGGCACCAGTAACGACGCCCGTGACGACATCGAGTACGACGACAACTACAAGCACGACGACGGTGTCAGTTCCTGCTGCTTAGCTAGCCAAAGAATTCATCCATGGCGCCACATCGTGTGCCCTATCGGAGTGAATCAAGGATCGCTTGAAGTTCACCGACTTCTGCTTGTTGGCCCTTGATCATTGACTTGGCCATATTGATGACATCTTTGTTTGAGGCGTGTTCAATCGCGTAATTGGCCATAACGATTCCGCCTTTGTGATGGTTGATCATCAAGGTCGCAAATATCTTCGAAGCTTCGTCGCCCGTAGCCGCAGCCAGTGAGTCAAGTTCAGCTTGACTTGCGAGTCCGTCCATCTCATCGATCGGCATGGCATGACCCATCCACGTCATTGCGGTTCCAGTGTCATTGGCTTCAATGGCGTGAAAAGAACGAAGAAGTTGCACCATTCGGCCGTTCTCTAGTTGTTGTGACAGCAGAATTTCTTCAGCGATCATGTTGAGGCGTGGAAGTGGGTCTGGCACTGACGTTCGGTAGTAGTAGGCCATCTGAACGGCCTGATCATGGTGATAACGCATGTCTTGCAAGAACCCAACATCAACCTTGTTTTGATCGGGTGTTGCGGCTGAGTCACCAAAGTAGTAGCCGATGCCAGCGCCGAGGATCAACATCGAAAGACCGATGGCAATGAAATTGAGAGGGTTTTGCCACCACGGCAGAATCGTGATTTGTTCATCGAGACTTGTTTCCTGATTGCTCATATCTCCAGCGTGTCACATTTGAACGTCAACTGGCATCAGGTGCAAAAGTTTGAACGGGGGCTTGTCGATCTTGGGGTGCTCAAAGCGCAAATTAGCGGAATTTGGAGTGGGCTGGGGTGGCTTGACCTTGGTAGATTTTAATTTCGCACTCAGGAGGTACGTATGTCAGTAGCAATTTCCACAGCCCCGAAGACTCTTGTCGATGTTGTCGGGAAAACTTCAGAACGTACAAACCGCATTGTTCGTGATGCGATTCTTGTTGTGAGTTTTGCGGTATTCACTGCGGTCTTGGCGCAAGTGCGGTTCAACCTCGGTTTCACCCCTGTTCCGATCACCGGTCAAACGTTGGCGGTGTTGCTATCAGGAGCTGCGCTCGGCTGGCGTCGAGGTGCATTGAGCATGGGCTTGTATTGGATTGCTGGAATCTTGATGCCAGTCGCTTGGTACGCCAGCGACGACTCAGGTACGAGCGTCACAGCTGGCTGGAAGATCGCTACAGGCAGTACCGCTGGATACCTGTTTGGTTTTGTTGTCGCTGCGGCATTTGTCGGATATCTCGCTGAGCGCGGCCAAGATCGCAACTTCGCAACTTCTGTGCCAGCAATGTTGGCTGGTAGCGCCATTGTTTATGTGTTTGGCGTGGCTTGGCTGGCCCACAACTTGAATGTTCCAGTATTCAATGGTGAGGAAAATGCGATCAATTGGGGTTTGACTCCATTCATCGCTGGCGACCTTGTCAAACTTGCATTTGCTGGATTGTTGACTCCGCTTGCTTGGAAATTGGTCGAAAAGAAGGCGTAAACCTCGTTATCTGACGACTTTGCCCGAAACGACCGTCAGTTCGCGGTCACCGGTAATTTCAATAATGAATTCCCAACTGTTGTCGTCGTTATCGGTGGCCGAACAGGCGTACTGAGTTCCAGTTTGGATTGATTGCGGTTGGTCACAGAGGGCGTATTTGTAGCGGTACCCAGCGCTCTTGGCGAGATCGCTACTTTCGAGAAACTTCTCACCCTCGGATTTATAATTTTTTGGCGATGTCGAGCACGCTGCTGTCAACGTCACGAAACTCAGGGCGCTCACTGCGAGACATATTTTTTGTGTGCGATTGATGTTCATATAGATCCTCACAGTGACAGAGTACCGAACTAACTCAGAGTAGAACTTCGTCGGGCGCGACGTATTGAGTCAACTGTGACAATCACTAACGCCAGCCAGACCAATCCAAAGCCAACGAATCGACTAGGCGAGAGTTCCTCGTGATACGCCAGCCAACCAAGTAAGAAATTGATGGTTGGAACCGAATACTGCATTGGTCCTAAGACGGTGAGCGGCAACTTGAGGGCTGCGGCCGCAAATAGTAAAAGTGGAACGGCTGTGACAACTCCCGAGAGCAAAACCAAAATGATGTGCCAGAAATTCGCCGACTTCACAACCGAATTGTCGTATCTCGAGAACCAGATAATGAGTGCAATCGCGGGCACGACAAGAAAAATCGTTTCCGACATTAAACTCTCGAGTGGCTGCAGTGGCACCTGCTTTTTCAATAGTCCGTACAAAGCCCATGAGGCAGCGATTGCTAATGCGATGTAGGGGACCCGTCCATAACTGATCGTGAGAACCACGACCGCAGCAAGACCGAGTAACGCGCTCACTAGTTGGATCGGACGAATTTTTTCATGCAGAACTTTGACTCCAATCAGCATCGTGCCAAGAGGAGCGATGAAGTAGCCAAGGGCGGCCTCAATGACTTTGCCGTCGTGAATGACGACAACATAAGTCGTCCAGTTGATGGCCAGAAGTAAGGCGGCACAGGCGACGCGTGTCCACAAGTGGTCGGCTGAGAGCTTGTGAAAGAGTGAACTGAGGCGACCTTTTGCCGCGAGAATGACAACTAATAAAATGACCGACATCAAGATGCGGTATCCAATGAGTTCGAGCGGAGCGAAAGCCGTTAAGGCCTTCCAGTACACCGTGATGAATCCCCAGAGTAAATAGGCCGAGACGCCAGCCAATACCCCAGTCCGATCGGGAGTTTGGGAGTCAGTTGAGTTCTTCACTGGGGCGTGGGCTGAGTCGGATTGTGACTCAAGTGCATCAGAACTCACGGCTTCTTCCTATCATTCACTGAAGTGTCTACTAGCGTTCTCCCTGTGGATGCACTCGAGACCTCGCCCGAATGGTCGAAGATCATGGCGTGTCCGCCTCCGCAATCACTCAGGGCCGAATTCGCGAACGACCCCGATCGGGCATCAAAGATGACGATTCAGGCTGGTGATCTGCGAATTGACTACTCAAAACAAATGATTGACGAAATCGCGATCACGCGATTACTTGATCTTGCAAGTGCCCGCGGCACGACGTCAGCCTTTGCGCGGATGACCAATGGAGAACGAATTAATGTCACCGAAGGTCGAGCAGTCGGGCACATGGCTCTTCGAACTCCACGAGGCGAACAATTCTTGATTGATGGGGTTGACGTTGTCCCGGCAGTGTGGTTGGTTCTTGATCAAATGGCCAACTTGGCGCGGGCAATTCGGTCAGGCGAGTTCATCGGCTCAACTGGCCGAAAAATCCGCAGCGTCGTCAACATCGGCATTGGTGGCAGCGATCTTGGCCCAGCGATGGTGTACGAAGCCTTGCGCGGTGATCGTTCACTAGATATCTCGTGTCGATTCGTTTCAAATGTTGACCCCGCAGACCTTGAGGCCAATCTTGCTGGACTCGACCCGGCTGAAACACTTTTCATTGTTGCATCAAAGACATTTACGACCGTTGAAACTTTGGCAAATGCACGAGCAGCCCGTCAGTGGTTGGTCGATCAACTTGGCGAATCCGCAGTCAAAAAACATTTTGTGGCGCTGAGCACCAACACTCGTGCGGTTCGTGAATTCGGGATTGACACTAAAAACATGTTTGAGTTCTGGGATTGGGTTGGTGGTCGTTATTCAGTGCCATCAGCGATTGGGTTATCAGTGATGATCGCAGTCGGCCCCGAGGTGTTTTTTGATTTCCTGAGTGGCATGCACGCGATGGATGTCCATGCTGCTCAAGCCGAGGGACGTACAAACGGCCCATTGATGTTGGCTCTTGTCAACATCTGGAATGCTGCAGTGCTTAAAACATCGAGTCGAGCGGTCATTCCGTACTCATTTGATCTGCGTCGATTTCCTGCTTATTTACAACAACTCATCATGGAATCAAATGGCAAATCAGTCAGAAGCGATGGTTCGCGGGTTCCCTACGCAACATCACCAGTGATTTGGGGTGAGCCCGGAACAAATGGGCAGCATGCCTTTATGCAATTACTGCACCAGGGGACCGATGTCGTGCCGGTTGACTTCATCGGCTTTGCGCGTTCATCGGCGAACGATGAATCACGCAACGAACTGCTCTTCACAAATTTGTTGGCACAAAGTCGGGCTCTGGCTTTTGGGCGAAGTATTGACGAACTACCCGATAGTTCGGCGACACCGCACCGGGTCTTTGCAGGAAATCGTCCAAGCACGACGATTGTTGCTCCAGAGTTATCTGCAGCTGTCCTTGGACAACTGATCGCTCTCTACGAACACAGCACTTTTTTCGAAGGGGCCATTTGGGATATCAATAGTTTTGATCAATGGGGGGTTGAACTTGGCAAAGAACTTGCCCTCTCCATTGGGTCGACGCTTGCTGATTTTTCTACTCACAACCACCCTGAACTTGATTCTTCAACCCACACTCTTTTGTCGTGGTTTACCGAACATCGCCACGGCAACAATCAATAAGGGTCTGAATCGCTGTGCATCAACTTGAACGTGTCACAAATTTGTTGGCGTTGCTCCTATCAACGCGACGCCATCTCACTTTTGATGAGATTCGCAACGAGTTAAAGGGGCAATATCCCGAGAACCTTGTTGCCGCGCGTGCTGCTTTTGAACGCGATAAGGCAATTCTGCGTGATGAAGGTATTCCCATCAGTTCAGAAGTGCAAGGCGGAGACAAAGCGGGCATCACGGGTTACCGCATTGATCGCAGTGCTTACGAGTTAGGCGACTTGCAATTGACAGGTCATGAAGCTGCGGCTCTGCGAATTGCCGTTTCGGCTTTACGAATGGGTCAATCGTGGGGCGAAGAAGCGCTGTGGAAAGTTGATATGGACTCTGGCTCAACGGCACGTCCGCAACCTGTGGTTCAGGCATCTTTGCCCGTCGATCAAAAATTGCCGACTTTGCACGACGCGATGAGCCGTCTACGAGTGGTGTCGTTCACGTACAACGGGCGGCCTCGTGAACTTGAGCCGTTTGGGTTGCTCGCACGTTCGGGTTGGTGGTATTTGGTCGGCAATGATCGGTCGGTCGATGCCATGAGAACATTTCGCGTTGACCGTATTTCAACCGAAGTGGTTTTGCTCGAGGGTGAAACTTTCGAGCGCCCCGTGGACTTTGACGTCCGAACATCTTTCCCGGCCGACCTCAAAGAGTTGCCCGACTCGATCGATGTCGGCGGCGATATTGCCAAAGTGCGAATTGATGCCACTGATGTCAACACGGTGCTTGGTCAGTATGGACCGGACTCTCTTGTTGAGCGACATAGCGATGGGTCGGCAACGTTCGTCATTCCATGCGCGAATGTTCAGGCATTTGAACATTGGCTACTCGGATTTCTTGATCGGGCCGAAGTTCTTGAACCGACGAAATTGCGCCAACATGTCGTTGAGTGGTTAACCGCACTAGTTCGTGGGGTTCAGGCATGATTCGGCGAGGCCCGCGTCCGGTCAATGTCCGCTTACGTCGACTGCTGGTGATGTTGCCGTGGCTGATGGAACGTCAGACTGTTTCAACGCAAGCAATGGCCGAACATTTTGGGATGTCTGTCGCTGATTTGGTCGCCGACTTAACGCTCGCCTCAATGTGTGGAGTATCGCAAGATCCGCGGGACTTGATTGACCTCTGGGTTGACGATGACGAAGTGCATTTTGGAATTCCGAAATACTTTGAACGCCCATTACGACTGACTGTGCCCGAGGCCTTTTCGTTAATTGCGTCAGCGACGGCAGCGCAACAGTTACCAGGCATGGACCAATCGGGTTCATTGTCGAAGGCAATCGCCAAAGTCAGCCAAGCCATTGACCTGAATATTGATGACTCATTTGTGGTTGAACTTGAAACCCCCGAGTCGGTCGAAACTTTAAGTGCGGCCATTCGCAATTCGGTTGTTATTGAATTTGACTACTGGTCGGTCGCGACGGGGCAATCAGCGCGCCGACGGGTTGCTCCACTGGAAGTTTTCCTTGATCAAGATCATTGGTACCTGCGAGCCCAAGACGTAACAGCGCAGGCCGAACGAACATTTAGATTGGATCGACTTGAGCAGTTAGTGCTGACGACTGAGAATCATGGTTTCGTTGCAACGCCGCGCTCGGATTGGTTTGCGCAGTCCGATGAACAGCGCAAGGTTCTTTTGCAGGTTGACGCAGCGTGGTTATGGGTACTTGAGCAATACCCCGACGTGTCAATAGGAACAGTTCTGAAGGGACAAGTTGTGCAGCACGCCGATTGGGTCACTGTTGAAGTCGTCGCGAATACCGAGCGTTGGATGCAAAGGTTGCTCGTACGACTAGGAGCACACGCAGTCGTGGTCGACCCATCGGACTGGCGGCAACTCGGATCAGAAACCGCTCAATTGATTTTACGCCGTTACGAGCGGATAAACGGCTGAAGCCCTTCGGCATCGGTAATGCCGTGAGCCGACAGTAGATGGGGAAGAACCTCAGCCGTTGCTCGAGCATCATGTTCGGCATGGTGGGCCTGGTCTAAAGCAACCCCGTACTTTTCGCACAGGGTTGAAAGTTTGTGAGTCTGCTCACGCTTCGGGTCAAGGGCGCGTGACAACTTGAGAGTGCACAGAACCCCAGCCCAATTGAGGTCGACATGGTTCTCGAGAGCCGCAGTTTGCAAGAACTTGGTATCAAACTCGGCATTGTGAGCCACGATGATCCGACCTGAGGTGAGCTGAGCAAATTTTTGCATGGCCTGTGCCGTGGTCGCAGCGAATATCAATTTTCGGCGTGAAATACCGTGGACATGTTGTGGTCCAAGATCGCGCGACCAAAATTGAGATGGACGGACATAGGTCGACCAGACGGACGTTGGGTGGGCGGTCCAATCTTGGAGGACCACAGCAATTTGCAAAATCTGATCGCGATCAAAGCGAAGTCCGGTGGTCTCGACATCGACGACAGCGAATGAAGCGTGTGAAGACTCCAGCACATGTGACGGATCATCCGTCGACTCATTCGCACTTTGGTTTGGTAATTCCACTGATCTCACCCTAGATGCGGGGTCTTTCAGAGTTCGTGACGTCGTTCAGTGACGTCGTTCAGAGAAGTAGTTCGGTGAACTCGTTCAACTCACTGAGCGCATACCGCGCGCCCGAATGCCGATGGGTGCAGCGACCGTGAATCCAGCGAGGTGTCGTTCTTCTTCTGATTCGCCGCCCCAAAATCCGTATTCGCGACTATCGCGGGCGAAAACCTGGCAATGCTCACTCACGGGGCAGGTGCGACAGAGTAAGCGGGCTTGAGCCTCACGCCGAACCCGGGCCTGCGGGCGTTCAGCCTTTGGTGCGAAAAACAGTTTGGTACGGCCTTTGCAGACTGCGTCATCCATCCAGTTCGCTGATGGTTCGATATTGGGTGTGAAGGCTTCTAGAGCTGACATGTCACGCTGCCTTTGCAAGATAATTGATGGTGTACCGGCGGCGAAGCATGTCGCTTCGCCGCCGATATCGGGTGGGCGACGAGATCAAGAGGGGGCAAGACCTCGCCGTACGCATTTAACACTAAAACCGAAAACGGCAAATGTCAAGGGTTTTTATCAATTAGGCAAACGTCACACTGATTGTCGAAGTGACGGGCATTTCACTGGCGAAGGGCTGCAGTGAGCCAAACCAGTTACAGCAACTCGGCCGCCAACGAGGCCACTTCGCTGCGCTCGCATGAGGTCAACGTGATGTGGCCAAAGCACTTCTGTCCACGAAAAGCCCCGATGAGAACGGCCAGGGCATTATTGGATTCGCCAAGATATGGCGCATCAATCTGGCTGGTGTCACCAGTGAAGATCACTTTGGTGCCCTCGCCAATTCGCGTCAAAATCGTCTTCAGCGTGGTGGGTTCTAGGTTTTGTGCTTCGTCAACGACCACAATTTGCCGGTGCAGTGAACGTCCGCGTAAGAATGTGACCGATTCAAGCGACAATTGATTACGCGCGATGAGTTCATCAATCATGGTGCGGGCTTCACGATTCGATCGTTGATCGGTCAAGGCAACGATCGCATCATGAATTGCGGACATCCACGGATCAAGTTTCTCTTCGAGACCGCCGGGCAAAAAGCCCACGTCAGCCCGTCCAACTGGAACAAGTGGTCGGTAGACCGCCAATTTTTCATAGCGCCGTTGTTCGACGACTTGGTCGAGGCCAGCAGCAATTGCCAGGACTGTCTTGCCGGTTCCGGCACGACCGTCTAATGCGATCACGCTGACTTCGGGGTCGAGCAAAAGTTCAAGGGCGAAGCGTTGTTCCTTTGACCGTGATCGAAGTCCCCACGCTTCGGGAGATGCCTGAGGGATGAGATTCAGCGCATCGTCGCGGCATCGAGCCATCGCCGATTGGGAGCCAGCCCGCAAAATGGCAAAAGAATTTTCGGCGAGAGATCCGGCAGGTGCGACTTCGGCCACGTCAATGGAGCGACCGTCGTACAGTTCGTCAACAAGTTCGCTCGAGGCGTCAACGGTGATCCAACCGAGCGGACGAGTGGAAGATTGCCGGCCGACGAGTTGGTGCTCGTGAGCGGTCAAGCCCAAGTGCGCAGCTTTCAATCGGAGTGCGGCATCGTTGGACACCATATGGGTCGGAGCATGGTTGGCCTGGCCGAGTGCGGCTCCGATGATGCGGTTGTCTGCCTTGTTCGCGTCGAGCCCATGCTCATTCAAAAGGTGCTTTTGGATGCCATTGATTTCAATATGAACCGTCGCGTTGTTTGATCCTTCTGCACCTTCCGGATGAATACGAACGGGGTGAGCGAGTGACCCACCTGCCTTCATGCGGATCTCTTCAAGACCCCGCAATGCGGCGCGGGCAGCGCGACCCACATCATCTGGGCGGCTCTTCAGACCATCCAATTCCTCAATAACTGTTAGGGGAATGACGATGTCGCAGTCGGGGTATGCCAACAGACAATTGGTATCGGCGATGAGTACCGAAGTGTCAAGAACAACTCGCGTTGGAACGGGTGAAGGTTTTTCGTGCTGCGGGGAGTCTTGCGACGATAAGCCGACGAGTTCGTCATCGCCCGTGCTATTCGTGAGTTCTTTGGCCCTCAGCAGTTTCGTCACCGAATCCCCTTTAAGTTGACTTGATCGTTATCTTGAGTGTTCTCATTGTGACTTGGATGAAGGTCCGCAGACGGCATTTACGAGCAAACTTTTTGTGAACGTTCGGTGCGCCCGTCGGAGGATGCGGGAACCTCAAGGAAATGGGGCAGATGGTTGGAAGTATCCACCACAGTGTTAGGCGCGCATGGCAAACTGTGGTTGCTCGTTGAGGAATGGGCTTGTGTCACGACCGTTCACGACGCTGTTTTATCGGTTCGATTTCGCCACTCGCTTGGCCCGTAGCGCGTTTGTTGCATTTGCAATTAAATGAATACTTGTAATAGCTCTCCATTGCTTATCAAATATGGAGTGTTCCACCCGAGAACTGAGAAGGATAAATCCGAATGACCAAGGCAGAGTTGATCGACGCAGTTGCAAAAAGTGCGGACGTGAGCAAGGCGGACGCCGAGCGCACGCTGGGTGCATTTTTTGACCAGCTAGTGGACGCGACCAAAACAGGCGACAAAGTGGCATGGCCGGGCTTCGGTTCGTTCACCACAAAAGTTCGTGCCGCCCGTACGGTTCGTAATCCGCAGACAGGTGCTTCGATGGAGTCTCCTGCGTCACGCCAAATGAAGTTCACTGCGAGCTCAACGCTCAAAGCGTTTCTTAATCCAAACAAATAAGCAATAACAACCAGAAAGGGATATTCCCATGGCAGCAAAGAAGAAGGCTCCGGCCAAAAAAGTAGCAGCAAAGAAGGCTCCCGCCCGTAAGAAGGCAGCAGCTAAGAAGGCTCCCGCCCGTAAGAAGGCAGCAGCTAAGAAGGCTCCGGCCAAGAAGAAGGCAGCCGCTAAGAAGGTTGCTAAGAAGGCTCCGGCCAAGAAGAAGGCAGCAGCAAAGAAGGCTCCGGCCCGTAAGAAGGCAGCAGCTAAGAAGGCTCCGGCCAAGAAGAAGGCAGCAGCCAAGAAGGCTCCCGCCCGCAAAAAAGCAGCAGCTAAGCGCGCTCCGGCCCGCAAAAAGGCAGCAGCTAAGAAAAAGTGATTTCATCCCGATCTTTTCGGGACTGGAACTGATTGAGCGGGGGGCAACCCCCGCTCAATTCTATTTTCGGACACGTTTCGAATCACTGACAGATCCGCTCAATCTGTCACCATGATTTCATGACATTGAACGCCATGACATTGAATGAAATGATCGCCGATCTCGAGTCTGAGCAAGATTCACTCGACCAGATCGTCGCCGATCTTGATGAAGCAAGTTGGAAGTTGGCAACTGATTCACCAGGTTGGACAATCGCTGACCAAATCAGTCACTTGCAATTCTTTGATGAACGAGCCGCCTTGGCGATGGATGACCCCGAGGCTTTTGCGGTTGATCGCCGACTCATCATTTCGTCGGCTCCGCGGGACTTGTCTGTTGAGTTAGGTCGACGGGTTTCGGGGGTTGAACTTTTTCAAGCTTGGCGACTTTCACGATTGGCGCTGATTGATGCTGCCCAGAAAGTTGACCCAACGGTCAGAGTCCCTTGGTACGGGCCGTCGATGGCGGTGAAGTCATTTTTGACCGCACGGTTGATGGAGTGCTGGGCCCATGGCGAAGACATCGCCCAAGTAGTCGGCGTGCTACGCAAGCCCTCTGCTCGGTTGAAACACGTCGCCCATATCGGGGTGGGGGCGCGGGCATTCAGTTTGATGATCAATCAATTGCCCGAGGACAGTCGGTCAATCCGGGTTGAACTCACCGCGCCTGACGGCGAGCTATGGACTTGGGGAGATGAATCTTCTGAGCAACGAGTTCTTGGCGATGCCTTAGATTTTTGTTTGGTGGTGACGCAACGGCGAGCCTTGCCAGATTCGCAATTAACGGTGTTGGGGGATTCGGCGACCAGATGGATGCAGATCGCTCAAGCATTCGCCGGTGCACCAACTCGAAAAACCTGACAGCAGGTTGGGCTAGATGTCGGAAATTTTCTTAAAGATCTCACCGGCGGGACGATCAATGCGTTGACCAAGGTCGGCCATCCGCTGGCGCATCCTGTGTGAAAATTTCTCAAGAGCCTCTTGGTCAACTGCCTTCATGGTGCTTTCAAATTGTGATTCATGAGCGAGAAGTGCAGAGATTTTCTGATCAACAAAACTTCCGATGTCTTCACCGTGATCGGGTTCATCGGCCTCCCATAGCAATAAATGTTTGGGGCGGTGATGAGCGATGCCATGTTCTTTAAAGAAATGTGGATCGCGGGCGGCGACCATGGCATCGCAGGTGAGAAATCCCGCGTGACGATGATCGGGGTGAAGGCGGTAACGCTTCCACGGATCATGGCCGAGCACTACTTGAGGTCGAAGTCGACGAATGTGACGGGCAATCTCACCGCGAAGTTCGCGGGTGTCAGCGAGATCACCATCAACTTGATGCATGAAAATAACTTCGCCTTGCGCGCCTAATCGACGAGCAGCCTCGCGTTGCTCGATTTCACGTTGAGTAATCAAACGGGCGATATCGGCTTGGGCATTCCAGGTGCCTTTTGATCCATCGGTCAGTACCAAGTGATGGACGAGGCAACCAGCTTGTGCCCACTTGGCGAGGGTTCCACCGCAACCGAATTCAATATCGTCGGGGTGGGCGCCAATCGCCAGCGCGACTGTGGGTATATCTAGGTCAACACTCGCGATCTTGGAATTGACCACGGGAAGTGGTTGACCTGGTTCATTGCTTCGATTCATGGGTTGATCCAATCAGGAATAAGAGTTGGCAAGATGTCGATGAGGTCGAGATGTCGCAGATCGTCAGCGGTGTCAAGGTCAAGTCCGAGACGAGGATCTTCAATGACGCGAATCGGTAGGCCGGTGTCCTTGGCTTGTTGTAAGTGCTGGGCGAATGAACCTTGCCCATATTGAAACTTCCAACCGCCGATCAGTGATGCCGGAATGCCCAAAACGTTGGTGCCATCGTGGTGTCGATCGGGACAGATGATGATGGACGATTCATGGTCGCCGGTTTGCAGACTTTCAATGATTTGATCGAGTGGCTCAGATAACGGGAGATCGGCATGGCTGACGAGAAATAGGTCTATAGGTGAGTGGTTGCTGATGAGGGAGATCGATTCGGTGAGTGAATCGTTGAGGCCCTGAGAAGTAACACGAATTGGCGTGGCATCAACTGACATCGCCCACTGAGCAACTTCCTCGTTATCGCACACAACAAATCGCGAACATGAAGCGGCACGCGTCAACACGCCTCGGGCGCAGTTTTGCGCGAGCGCTCGTCTTTGAGTCGGGTTCAAGGCCGAACTCAATCGACTTTTTGCATCATCAAAGCCACGCACTGGGACAATGAGCGCAACATGTTGGACCACGAATATGAGCCTATGACCTTGGTTGAACATGAGGACGACTCACGGTCGTTCTGCGCCGTATACGCTCGGATCATGGTCAGTGCGGTGAACCACCATTCAATTCGTGTTGCTGTCATCGGGGCAGGATCATGGGGAACAACTGTTGCTTGCCTGGCGGCGGCGAACACGTCGACCATTTTGTGGGCCAGACGTTCTGAACTTGCTGATGCCATGACCCGGACCCATCGCAACCCGGATTATCTCAGCGATTTCAGCCTGCCCGAGACGCTCGAGTTCACTTCTGATTTGGGACAAGCAGTCAGTGATGCCGATGTGGTCGTGATGGCGGTGCCGTCACACGGTTTCCGTGCAGTGGTCGCCGAGGTCGCCTGCTTTATTCGTCCGCTGGTGCCCATTGTGAGCTTGTCTAAGGGTTTAGAACGAAGTTCATTGAAACGTATGACTGAAGTCGTCGCCGACGAGATGCCAGGTCATCCTGTTGCGGTTCTCACTGGACCGAACTTGGCTCAAGAAATCATGCAGGGTCAACCAGCAGCCGCGGTTGTGGCGATCAACGACAAAGTGATCGCTGACGAATTACAAAAAATATTCACCCGCCCCACATTACGGGTGTACACCAACCTCGACATCGTTGGTTGTGAAGTGGCGGGGGTCGTCAAGAACGTCATTGCGATTGCGTCGGGAATGGCGGCAGGTATGGGATTTGGTGACAACACCAGAGCAACGCTGATCACTCGAGGCCTGGCTGAAATGTCGCGCTTGGGTATGGCGATGGGCGGAGATGGGTACACCTTCGCGGGTCTGGCAGGAATGGGTGACTTAATTGCAACATGTGCCTCAACACAAAGTCGTAACAACATGGTGGGACGGCGTCTTGGTGAGGGCGAATCAATCGAAGACATTTTGGAGTCGATGACCATGGTCGCCGAAGGTGTCAAGAGTTCGCCGGCTGTGCTTGACTTGGCTCGGCGTTATCGCGTTGAAATGCCAATCACTGAACAAGTAGTGGCGGTATGCCACGAAGGACGAAGTGCAGCAGATGCAGTTGCGCAACTGATGCAAAGACGACGGAGAAGTGAAATTGGTTAAGACAGTGATAAATCAAGTGATAAATGAAGTGCCAAAAAAGACAATAGTGCAAGGTCGAACAATTGGGATTCTTGGTCAAGCGTGGCGGGCTACGGTCACTCCCGCTGGAGATGTCTACCCGTGGGACGACCTTGAAGCCGTGCGTTGGTATGTCGCCGCCGATGATCGTTGGCATATTCCTGCCGACGAAGTGGCGGTGCGTCAACGGTCAATTGATGGTGCGCCAGTTCTTGAAACGCGAGTACGAATTCCGGGTGGAGATGTCATACAACGAGTGTGGGTAGCGACGGGCCGTTTGGGAAGTTCTGCTCTCATGATGGAATTCGAAAATGATTCCCCGATGGCAATCGCTATTGCCATCGATCGCCATGACCTCCTTGTCTCGAGACCAGTTGCGGTTCGCTCATCGGCCGGAGAATGGCCGGCACCAGGTCTTGACATACCTCGTGAACCAACCGTGATACCAGTTGGTCATCGCACAATAGTGCGGGCAGCATTGGCGATCTCTGGGTCAGCAGCAGATCTCAATATCGGCGACTTTGCTGATTATCTGGCCGTTGCACGCGGGTGGGTTTCATTAAGCGAGCGAGCTTCGCGATTTACCATTGCGGACCTCCGTGACAGTCAACGGGTTGACGAAATGATCGTGGTTGAACGTAGTGAAATCGCCTTGAATCCTGCTTCATTTAGCGATGCCCCAGATGCGGCCGTGCGTTGGTTGCTAGAAGGGCGCGAGCTGAAGCGAATGGAATTGAAAGAGACAGATCTTGTTGAACTGTCTGGAGCGGTCGAGACGATCTCTCGGGCCGCCAAACGCGGACGTATTGCCCAAGCAGATGCGCTGACGGGTTTCAAGGCCGCGGCGTATTTGCTCGGTATGGCTCAAGAGAGAGCCTTAGTTGACTTAAGAAAAGTTGTCGCCAAAATTGTTGGATCAAAGAAATCAACTTTGATGAACATGTTGAATACTTATTCGGCTGGCTCGGATGTGAATTTGATTGTCAACGAAATTGAGAACGAATTTGCAGTGATGTCCGATGATGGCGTCATTACATTGCTTCCCGGAGGAATGAAGCCCGAGCGCTTGGGCGTTCAGTTCGAGGTTCATGGCATCGCCGTTGGACTCAATCACCGAGTCTCATTTGCGGTGCGTTGGCACGGACCGAATGCCGCGGTGATCTGGGAAGTAGTCGGTCCCGATGATGTGGAGTTGCGCTCGGGGGTTGACGCGACTTGGTCGTCGAAGAATGCATCTGGTGAAGCGTTATGGCGCGTGGAGAATGTTCCAGAGACTGCCTTGGCAGTGAGCGACAACTTGTCATTTTCCTAAGCTTTTGTAGGTATCAACGAGCGCTTGAACTCGATCGCCGACTAAGGCTTCAATCGCAGGGTCAGATGTTGACCCATTGGCCGAAATTCGTGCGGCGCCTTTGGGTATCTGCCCATTGGGTTCGGAGATCACGGTGTTACCGAGCAAAGCCAGGATTCCGCCAAGTTGTTCAATCATGTGGGCACCGCCAGTGCCGCCTGACGAACTAATCAGACTGATGATTTTTCCGGATAACGCATGTTGACCCATTGGCCGAGTGGCCCAATCGATCGCATTCTTGAGAACCGCTGACGGTCCGAAGTTGTATTCAGGGGCAGCGATGAAGAGTGCATCGGCAGATTCAACTAGGTTGCGCCATTCGATGATGCTTGTTGGAGTGCGCGATGAATCTTCAAGATCTTCGTTATAAAACGGCAATGAGCCGATCTTGTCGTACAAAGTAAATGTGACATCCGCAGGTGCCAATTTCTGGGCCAATTTCACAAGACCTTGATTTGATGATTCTTGCCGCAAGCTTCCGAATATTCCGAGGATATGAATTGACATCTGTCAATTATGACCGTGAAGTGGTGCGTGGAACCAACTGAAATCGGGCAAGATAGAGGGGTGCAAGCACCTATTCGCGTGGCCTACACATTTGAACAGAGTTGGCATCGCGTACCTGGAGGGACGGCTTCTTCGGCGATACGTGCGGCAGTTGCACTCGGGGATGTCCCTGGAGTTGAACTCGTCGGAGTCGCCGGCACGCATCGGCAACCTCCCCAACCCTCATTCGTGCCGCCCATTCCGGTTCATGCATTGCCTTTTCGAAGGCCGTTGCTCTACGAAACCTGGTTGCGTTTCGGTTGGCCGCACATCGAGCGGGCTACGGGTCCCGTTGACGTGTTGCATTGCACTGGTTTAATTCCGGCGCCGTCAAAAGCGCCATTAGTAGTGACCTTGCATGATGTGGCCTGGCGACATCGTCCCGATCACTTCACGCGACATGGAGTGCGAATCTTTGAACGCAGTTTGGTCGAAATTCGACGACGAGCCGAAATGATCTTGTGTCCATCGACCGTCACGATGCTGGACGCTGAGCGAGCAGGCATAAACACCGAACGTTTGCGACTGATCCCTTGGGGTGTTGAATCTCGGCCAGTGACAGATGTCGACGTAGCCTTGGTGCGCGCTAAGTACTCATTGCCGAACGAATTTTTACTCTTTGTCGGAACGGTTGAACCGCGGAAAAATTTGCGCCGCCTCGTTGATGCGATGGCCGTGTCAAAGTGTGCGCTTCCACTAGTTGTGGCAGGTTCGCAGGGCTGGGGCGAAACTGGTGTCAGCCCGACAAGTTCGGTTCATTTCATCGGGTTTGTTGCCGACTCTGATTTGCCGGCTTTGTATTCAAGCGCTTCAGCATTTTGTTATCCGAGTGAACGCGAAGGATTCGGTATGCCGGTCCTTGAGGCAATGTCGTATGGAACGCCAGTCATGACGAGTCTCGGAACCTCAACAGAAGAAGTGGCGGGTGGAGCCGCCGTTTTAGTTGATCCGTTTGATGTCGAAGATATGGCGCGCGGTATTGACGAAGTACTTTCTCGGCGTCAAGAGCTATCAATTTGGGGTTTACGCCAAGCCGCTCGGCGGCAGTGGTCTGAAACTGCGCGGCTGACAGTTGCTGCATACCGCGAGGTCATCGGTTGAACACATCGCCGGCAAAAGTGGCAGTCACGGTCAATTTGATGTGGTGCGTTCCTGGGGCAGTTGGGGGCAGCGAAGAATATTTGGTCCGCCAACTATTAGGGATTCCTCACACAGAATTTGACGTCACTGTGTGTGCTCCAAAGGGATTCATCGCAGCCCATCCCGATGTCGCCAACATCCATCGAATAATTGAGTCCGATCACGACGGACGATCGCGCCCACGTCGAGTGTTAGCCGAGTCAACATGGCTGTACACACGATCCAACGGCGCGGCATTGGTGCATCACGGTGGAGGCACGATTCCAACTCGTCATCGAAGTCCTACGGTATTGACCATTCATGATCTGCAATATCGCGAGTTCCCGCAGTATGTGCGATCCCACAAACTTGCATATTTAAAAACTGTGATGCCCCGTTCAGCACGACGGGCCGATGTCATCGCGGTCCCAACGCAATTCGTTAGACAAACTGTGGTTGATGCATATGGCATTGAACCTGATCGTATTGTCGTCGTACAACACGGGATTGAGAACACTCTCGGTATGAGTGCGACGGGTGAAGCCGAATTGCGGCAGAAGTACGCGCTTGGGGTCGGGTCGATTGTGCTACTACCAGCGATGACTCATCCTCATAAGGGCCACTTGTTTGTGCTTGATGTCATGGAAAAATATTGGAAGGATCAAGGAGTGCAGTTGGTTCTTATTGGGGCCGCGGGCGCAGCAGAAGATGCGGTCAATCAGCGGGCTCATTCGACCAAATTGAATACATGTGTCAAGAAGTTGGGTCGAGTGAGCAAAGCCGATCGCGATGGATTGATCAAAATGTCAACAGCCCTCATCTTCCCCAGCGAATATGAGGGTTTTGGAGCACCGGTGATTGAAGCAATGGCACTCGGAACTCCAGTCATTTCCAGTGATCAGGCCTGTCTACCTGAAGTTGTTGGTGATGCCGGCCTGGTGTTGCCATTAGATGTGGACGCCTGGGCAAGAGCACTTGACATCGTTGAGTCGAGGCGCGCCCAATACCTAGAGGCTGCGGAGCGCCGAATAGAAAATTTCACTGCTACAGCATCTGGTCGGGCGCTTGCATCGGCATACCGATTGGCTTTGTCATGAATGAAGGGCAGCAAGTTGGACAACCTTTGAAATTCATAGTGCTATGTCCTCACTTTGAACCAGACACTGCGCCAACGGGTGTTGTGATGACAAGAATTGTTCACGAACTCGCCAAGTTGGGTCATGAAATACATGTGGTCACCGCCCTGCCCTGGTACCGCGAACATCGTGTTGAAAGCGAATGGTCGAAAACAACATGGCGCACTCGAACGGCGTTGACGACATGGGGATCGGTGACACGCCTCAATCCATTTGCTGGCGACGATAAGAAAAACTTGTGGCGTCGAGCCCTGGGCTTTGTTGGCTTTTCGGCGATTTCAATTTTTGCGGGCTTACAGGCTGGGCGAGTTCACGGTGGTCGGCATCGTGTTGATGCGGTGATTGCTATGTCTCCGCCACTGACTCTTGGATTGAGTGGCTGGTTAATAGCGAAGGGCCGCAGAGCCCCGTTAGTTTTCAATATTCAAGATGTTTTTCCCGATGCCGCGATTGAAACTGGGGCAATTACTCATGCTGCAGTGATCAAGGTTTCTCGTTGGCTTGAAAAGATTTCGTATCGCTTGGCCAGCGTTGTGACAGTTTTGTCGGATGATTTGCGGGACAACATTGTCGCGAAATTGCCAGTGGCGCAAGCGAGCAAGGTTGTTGTGATCCCTAATTTTGTTGACACTGAAGCAATTCGACCTCTTGATCGAATGACGAAGTATCGCGACGATCTCGGCATCGACGATCGTCTAGTTGTCATGTATGCCGGCAATGTTGGCTTTTCACAGTCTTTGAATTTACTACTGGATGCCGCACGCGAATTTCCTGATGTTGCATTTGTGGTGAATGGTTCAGGGGCAGCGCGGTCAGCGCTCGAAGCTGAAGCCAAGAAATTGAGCAATGTCATATTTGGCGACTACCAACCGATCGAGCGGTTAGCGGAAGTCTTGGCAACTGCCGATATTCATGCGGTGCTTTTAAGGCGCGGCCTTGGCACGGTGAGCGTGCCATCAAAGACGTACTCGGTCATGGCGGCGGGTCGTGCCATCGTTGCCGCGATCGATTATGGGACTGAAGTGACGCGGCTGATTGACGGGGCGAAATGCGGGATATCAGTGCCGCCAGATGACTCGGCGGCGCTGATTGAGGCATTGCGAACGATGTTGGCTGATTTCCACGAAATTCGCCAGATGGGCGAGCGCGCCCGACAGTTTGTCGAGCAGGTGGCTTCGCCGACGTCGGTTGCCCAGCAGTACGTCGCGGCAGTTCATGGCGTGGTCAGTGGCGTAGTCAGTGGCATTCGGCAAGGTCGGTAAACACAAGTTCGGTCCATAATCAGGTCCATGCACGGCATTTGCGGGTTTGTGCAGGTAGCCTTTCTCCCTCGTGGGTAAGGCATCGTCAGCCAAGAAAGTCGCTCGGCTCGCTCAAAAGGGCAAAGGGCGCAAAGTTCGTTTTCAAGGTGGAACTCTGTTCCCCGCTTTGATCGTGGGTATCGCCGTTGTCGGTGCTGCCCTCATCGTGTATTCGCGGGCGTCAATTCCAAACCAGAACATTCCGCCAACAGTTGAAGATCACTGGCACGCGTCGTATGGCTTCTACGCCTGCGATGAGTGGTTGCCCGATCTACAGGGCGTTAAAGAAGAACAAGACTCAGCAGGACAGTTGATCAGCGATGGGTTCCGTCGCACTGGTATTCACAGCCACGACGATGGTGTCATTCACTGGCACCCGTTTTCGTCCGAAGCCACTGGCCGCAATGCCAAATTTGGCGTATTCCTTGATGTGTACGGAATCAAACTGAGCGATGGCAAACTCGAGCTCCCCGCCGATCAAGGGGGTGCCGTGTACGAAGAAGGTTCAACTCAGTGCACCGATGCCGATGGGAAGTCGGTTGATGGCGAATTAGTGGTGTACGCCTTTGAGGCATTTGATACGCCCGACAAGTTCACGACCTACATCACGAATTTTGACGATATTCGTTTGACCCAAGACGGCATGGCCTTTGCTGTTGTTTTTGCACCGGCTGGGACCAAGGCTGAATTGCCACCTTCGGCGGCAGATCTGCCCGAGCTCGGAGCAGCCGATGGCGGCACGACTGGGCAGACCACGACCACGGTTGCTGGTGAAACGACTGTTCCTGGTGAAACGACTATTCCTGTTGCAACGACTGGGCCAAGTTCTTCAACGACCACGGCCGCAACAACAGTTGCTCCGGCTGGACCGACCACGACTGCTGGCTGATGCGTGCGGTGGTGTTAGTTGGCGGGTTTGGTACCCGCTTGCGACCACTGACATTGACAACTCCCAAACCGATGTTGCCCGTTGGGCATCGTCCCATCGTCGAAAATTTGGTGCGGATGTTGGCGGTGGCGGGCATTGACGAGGTCGTCCTTGGTCTCGGATTTAAACCAGAGCCATTCATTGACGCGTTCCCTGACGGAACGTGTGCTGGAGTTCGGTTGCACTACGCAGTCGAGCCCGAACCACTTGACACCGCAGGAGCGATTCGCTTCGCTGCCGATCACGCGGGGATCAACGACACATTCGTGGTCGTTAATGGCGATGTGTTGACCGACCTTGATGTCAGCGCACTGATTGCTTTCCATCGTGCCAAGAACGCTGAAGCAACGATCCATCTCACCCCGGTCGATGACCCGTCGGCCTATGGAGTTGTGGCTATTGATTCAGACGGCCGCGTTGAGCGATTTGTCGAAAAGCCTGCACCTGGAACGGCCCCAAGCAATTTGATCAACGCCGGCACCTACGTGCTCGAACCGTCGGTTTTGCAACGCATCGAACTTGGTCGCAAGGTTTCCATTGAACGTGAAATCTTTCCGCTGATTGTCGATGACGGGCGTCTCTTTGCCATGGCGACTGACGACTACTGGATTGATACAGGTCGACCCGAGCCCTATCGTCGAGCCAACCTTGACATGATCGACGGCGTCCGCCGCAGGTTGTCTGCTTCTGGTATTGAGCCGGGCGCTGAGGTTCATCCGACCGCGCTGATTGAACATAGCTTGGTGTCATCTGGGGCGGTAGTTGCACCGGGAGCAAGCGTGCATGATTCGGTGATTCTTGCTGGTGCGGTGATCCACAAGGGTGCATTGGTGCGCGACTCAATTGTGATGGGAACTGTGGGAGAGCGAGCCACGATTATCGACACGGTGGTTGGAGTGGCGGGCGTGATTCCTGAAGGTGCCACGCTTGAACATGCGTTTGTCCCTGACCCAACTGCCGTTTAGAGTGCGTTAATGACCCAGCGCAGCGTTGCCAAGCAGCCCGGCGCAGTCATGGTTGTCGGAGGCGCTGGTTTCCTGGGTTCGCACATTGTTGACCGCTTACTTTTAGATGGCGCACAAGTTGATGTTGTTGATGATTTATCAACTGGTTCTTTAGCGAATCTTTCAGCAGCGCGGTCATCAGCTGTCGATGGCGCCTTACGCATCCATACTTTGGATGTCACGATTCCAGAATTTGTCGACGTTGTTCGTCTGCGACGACCTGAAGCGATGTATGTCACTGCATTGTTGACTCCAACCATGCAGGACTCGGGTGGTTGTACAAAGAGTTACGCAATCGCGATTGCAATATTTGAGGCGGCTGTTCAGGCAAAAGTGAGCAAAGTAATTGTCGCTATACCGGCTGGCGTTTTGTACGGAGAGGTACCGGCGCGCGACTTGCCCATCAAAGAAGATCGTGAACGTCGCCCCGTAGGTCTACCTGGGGTCACAGCTCAGGCGATTATTGAACTATGCGAGATATATCGCCGCGATCATGACATTGAATTCACCGTGTTGGCGCTGCCGATTGTGTACGGGCCTCGTCAGCAGCCCAATAACAATGTTGTATCAGCATTTGTTGTCGCACAATCAACAGATAACGAGCCAGAAATATTCGGTGACGGAAAACAAACTCGTGATTTTCTGTTTGTCGATGATGCCGCAGATGCGGCTTCACGGGCATGTGCCAAGGGTGGCGGATTGCTCTTGCATATTGGTACTGGTCAACAAACGAGTGTGAAAGATTTGTGGGCGCTGATCGGAGAAGGAAGTCCAGCCAACTTTGTGTCAAAACCAACCCATGGTTTGCGGCGGGTTGCGCTGTCGGCGTCACGAGCCCGCCTACATTTGGGTTGGTCGTCTTGGACATCTTTGGCTGATGGAATCAACCTCACGAAAGCTGGCTCATCAAGTTCGGGTTGTTGACGTCGACTGGCCAAGTATTGCTAGCGGAATAGATCTTCTTGTGGTGGTCGGACAATTTCGCTGATTGAAGATTCACGCAACCACGACGGATCCAAGCCACGCACAACAGCAACAGGCACTCCGTTTGATTTGCCCATCACCAATTCGGCGGCCGAAGCGACTTCGTCGGCAATAGAAACCTCAGTGACCTGCATCATGCGCCCTAGGGCATCGGGAGTTCCGCGGAGGTCAAGAACTCCAGCAACGCCGGCGACACCAATAGCGACATCGGTGAGTCCTTTGCGCCAGGGTCGACCAAAAGTGTCAGAAATAATGATTCCAACGGAGACTCCAAGTTTGGCGCGAATAATGTCGCGAATTCTTCGGGCCGAACGATCGCTGTCAATGGGCAACAAGGCAGCCCAGCCACGTTCAACATTGGATAAGTCAATTCCGCTGTTAGCGCAGATAAATCCGTGTCGTGTTTCGGTAATGATGAGGTCGCCTCGACGTCGAACAACTCGCACTCCTTCTTCCTCGACAAGAGCCTTGTGAGAGAGCGGATCATCGGGGTCAATTTGTACCATGCGACCTTCGGCCTTTGACACAATTTTTTGCGTGACGACGAGAACGTCTCCGTCGAGGAGCGGTCCGTTGGGGGCTGCTTGACACGCATCAACGACGATGTCACCGAGTTGGTCACCTGGCACGATTTCGCCAATGCCCGTGACACCCCAAGCGGTCATTCGGAGTTGTTGATTCTGTTCGCTCATGGTGCTCCTTATTTGACTGCTTGTAGAACTTTACGGGCAAGTACTTGAGTGATCTGCGGTGTTCGCATAATCGTGTCGGCAACGACGCATTTCATACCTTCGCGTTCGACCGCACTTTGCAGGGCTTCGTCTTGTTGATCAATCACCAAGGTAGAGCAAATTGGAGCATAGATTCGTGCGACTCCAACAACGGAGGCTTCATGACCAAGTTCAACAAGCATGCGATCAGCGGGGCCTTTGAGGGCCGACCCAGCAACGATGGGAGAAATCGCGACGACGCGATCGCGGTTGAACGTGAGGGCGGCATCGACTCCGGAAAGTGCGCGGATCGGTCCGAGAGAAACAATTGGATTTGATGGGGCAATGATGATCGCTTCAGAGGTGTGCAAATTATTGATAAAGGTTGGCTGTGCAGTTGTTGCACCGACAAACTCAACACCTGTTACTGGGACGCTGTGTCGACGTTGGACAAAATATTCCTGGAAAGAAATCGTTGAGGCAACACCATTTTCAAAGATGTCTACTTTGGTGGCAACTTGATCATCCGACATCGGCATCATGTTGAACGCAAGTCCCCATGCTCGAGCAATCTCTTGGGTGACTGTAGAAAGTGTTGCGCCTTCGGCAATTCGGGCGGTTCGATACAAGTGAGTTGCAAGATCTCGATCACCCAAGTTGAACCAGGTTCCAGCGGCAGTTGAGCTGTCGGGTTTGACATCTTGATAGCGCGCCAGTGATTCCATCACGCGCCACGATTCATTGGCGAGACCCCAACCCCGCTCGGGGTCGATGGCATCAGCGACGGTGTATGTCACGGTGTCGAGATCGGGCGAAATATTGAGGCCGTGCATGATTGTGTCATCACCCGTATTGACGACGACGGAAATAGTGGTGGGGTCGACTTCGAGCACGAGGCCACGTAAGAAACGAGCAGCACCGACGCCACCTGCCAGGACAGTAATCATGCTTCCATTATTCCGTTTCAACCGCTATTTCACGAGGTCAGTGTAAAGATTGATCAACTGTTGGGCCGATTTGTCCCACGAGAACTTGCTGTACTGAGCAACAGCGGCTTGTTGAAGCTGTTGTCGAAGGTCAGAGTCGTTCACAACTTTGGTGATGGCTTTGGCTAAGGCATCGACATCAAGTGGATCAACGAGTAGTGCAGCCGATCCAACTACTTCAGGAATTGAACCACGGGTAGAACCGACGATGGGAAGTTGTTCAGACATCGCCTCAAGCAAAGGGAAACCAAACCCTTCGTCAAGTGACGGGTAAGCCATCGCAGTCGCGTGTTGATACAACCAGGCAATATTTTCGTCGGTGACACGGCCGATGAGGTGAATGCGCTGGGCAATTTCCTTGGGCAGCAATTCAAGAGATTGAATTATCTCTGATGAGTCATCTCCGGCAGATCCAGCAATCACTAATTGAAGTTCGGGGATTTCTTGCTTGGCAACAGCGAAGGCTTCGATGAGGCGGCAGTAGTTCTTGCGCTTTTCGAGTGTTCCTACGGCCACGATAAAAGGTGCTGTGCCGATAGCGGTGAGAGCTGTTGGTTGAAGACTTGTCTCAATATTGCGACGGGGTGGAGCACCTAAGTGAATCATCTCAATACGGGCGTGCGGAAATAGTTCTTGCAAGGTCAAAGTTGTGGCGTGTGACGACGCATGGATCACGGCACCAGTCTGAACAGAGCGCCGAAGTGCATTCATTGAATGCTGAATCACAGGTGAGCATTGGGTCGGGTTGAGAAGCGCCCAGCAGTCGTACACCGTGACGAGTCGGGGCAGTTTTGTCGGTGGAACGACGTAATTCATTCCGTGCAGAATTTGTACGTGTGGCAGATGGCGGTCAGCTGAAGGAAAATCGCGTTGGCCCCAACTCTGAATAGTGATTCCGGCAGGAAAGGGGAGTCGTCGCGTCTGCGCGTGCAACTTGGCGCGAAAGCTCAGCACATATTCAGTGAGTTCAACTTCGTCAACATGGCGACGCAATTGGTATACCAAACCCTCAACCGCACGGCCAACGCCAGTCATCGGACCATGGAGCGGGCCAGTATCGACCGCCACTTTGATCACGAGAAACCCACAAGATCGCCAGACATCAAGCCGAGCGTAGGTCCTAAAGCGTAAGATAAGACAGTTCAGTTGCGATCCAGCGATCGCCCATTTCAGGAGTTCGTATGCCCCGAGCGTTTATCACTGGTGTTACTGGTCAAGACGGCCAGCACATGGCTGAATTTTTGCATAGCAAAGGCTACGAAATCTTTGGCATGGTCAAAGGGCAGAACAACCCTAAAGGCGACATGCTTCGTGACGAGTTTCCGTATGTGAACATCGTGCCTGGCGATCTCGCCGACTTGCCATCGTTGGTGAAGGCAATGGAAGTTGCCCAACCAGATGAGATCTACAACCTTGCCGCCATTTCGTTTGTTGCATTGTCATGGAATCAAGCCGAATTGACGGCCAATCTGACTGGAACGGGCGTCTTGCGTATGCTCGAGGCGATGCGCATGGTGGGCGGCAATACCAACAACAAGATTCGCTTTTATCAAGCCTCGTCCTCAGAGATGTTTGGCAAGGTCCGCGAGATTCCGCAGACCGAACTCACACCGTTTCACCCCCGCTCGCCGTATGGCTGCGCCAAGGTTTTTGGCCATGACATCACGGTGAACTACCGCGAGAGTTACGACATGTGGGCCTGCTCGGGAATTTTGTTTAACCACGAAGGTCCTCGCCGGGGAGTTGAGTTCGTTACTCGCAAAGTGACAAATGCAGCGGCTCGTATCAAACTCGGACTCCAATCAGAGCTAGTGCTGGGCAACCTTGATGCAAAACGCGACTGGGGATACGCCGGCGATTACGTCAAAGCAATGTGGATGATGCTCCAACAAGATGAGCCCGATGATTACGTCATCGCAACCGGAGAAACTCACACCATCGAAGAACTCGTCGAACTTGCATTCCAAGAAGCAGGAATTGGCGATTGGCGTCCTTACGTTCGTCAAGACCCGAAGTTTTTCCGCCCAGCTGAAGTTGATTTGCTCATTGGTGATTCAAGTAAGGCTCGCGAAAAACTCGGTTGGAAGCCTGAAGTTGACTTCCCAAGTTTGGTACGCATGATGGTGCAACACGATCTCAAACTCGAAGCCAAGAAGGCCGGTATTGCTCTCGCCTAAAAGTGCGACAGTTTTACGCCTCGAAGGGGCGGTCAGATAGTGCATCACTCAATGAATCAACGCTGATAGTCGCTCCATCCTTGAGTAAATGACGCAGTGAGTAAGCAAAGACAAGTAAAGCCACGACTGAACTTGCCACGAGACCGATCTCGACGCGGGTGTATAAATCATCGGCAGCAAGCCAAGTGCAAACGACAAAAGTGACCATGCCAAGAAGCCAGCCAAGACCAACACGGGCGTGGCCATTGAGAGCGATCACCGCTTGAGCGGTGGCGAGAGCGACCATATATAACGCACTTCCCAGCGCCAACATGGTGAGCGAACCGCGGTCGAGCGAATCGTCGTAGACAATCCTCAGTAATGCTGGTCCGACGGCAAACGAACCGAGCGTGCCGATGATGCCGACCGCAATGACAACCTTCATGAGGCGACGAAATCCACTGCGGAACTCACCGAGATTTCCTTGGGCAGCAAGGAGCGCGAGTCGAGGTAGTAGCGCAGCTTGTACTGCTTGAAAGAGAAAGAGTGGCACTCGAGAAAGTAAGACACCATTACCAAAAGATGTCACCAAAGTTGATTGTTCTTTGGTCGCCAGAATATTGATCGCAATCGGTCCGGCGTTCACGAGACCAGCACCCATCAACGATCCAAGAAGTAACCATCCAAGATTGGGGGTGACCTCGCTCCACGGCGCAACTGGACCGGGAGCTGTTTTCACATCGCCTCGTAACCAAACGATGAGCACGCCAGAAAGTGGCGAGAGCGCGACCAACATGGCATACGCCCCGACGTTGGTGACTCCGAGCTGCCACAAAATGACACAGCCAACGATGCGCACGAAACCATCGGCTCCCATCACAATTCCGTACGACGCAAAGCGACCTTGGCCCGAACAAATCCCCCGCGTGAGGTGAGTGGGGGCGTAGGCAATAAAGGCAATGATGAGGGCGGCTGTAACCATGCCGTATCCTTCAAAAAACTCACGTGTGGCAATTGAACTGACACCTACCAAGATCGCCACGATGATGCCAGCAATCGCAGCTCCGAGAGGAACAATGCGCCCCACGATGGGTCGACCGCCCTGATTGAGGGCTCGACGGTGAGCGAGGGCTCGACCCATCTCTTGTTCAAGCGGTAAAAAGAAGCCGGGGGCGAGAACAAAAGTGGCAAACCACAACGCGACGATTGGCTTGAAGTCCTCCTTGCCAAGGGCTTCCTGACCGACCTTAAAAAAGGCATAACTCGAGATTCCGGCAACGAGCAGACCTCCGCCGACTGCCAAGGTGCCCTCGGGGAGGGGAATTCGTGGCGAGTCGGTCGTCTCAGCCGAAAGAGGCTCGTTATTGGTAGTCAAGACCTTTAACCCTACTCAGAAGTGGCACTCTGGACCTGAATTCCCGTTTTCGCTCAGAACCTTTGGCCAGACGTCAAGACGGTCGGTGACCTGAGGTATTCGATATCGGCGAGTAACCTTCACGCACTGTGGAAAACGAGATGGAATCAACTCTGTCTGCGGCAACGTCGTCATCTGAAACCAGCGGGCTGGGCGCCCCAGGGGTCGTGGTGGCCATTGTCGTTGACCGACCAACATCGACCTTGGAAGGGGTCTTGGCAGCCGTTGTCGCCCAGGACTATCCCAATATCCAAGTTTTGGTGTTGTTGACTGGCTCCGAGGTTGACGAATATGCGCTCGTGAACGACATAGCTCAGACCGCGTTTGCCACTACTAATATCCCGCAACCTCATATCTATCAACTTGGGGCCAACCCAGGATTCGGACTCGCGGCGAATACGGCTCTGCGCCTTGTCGAGGGCGACAGCGGTTTTTTCTTGGTGATGCACGACGACGTGGTTCTGGCTGCAGATTCGGTGCGGATTCTCGTCGAAGAGTTGTATCGCTCAAATGCCGGAATGGTCGGTCCGAAGTTTGTCGAATGGGAAGAAACTCGGCGATTGCAGGCGGTTGGATTTGATTGCGATTGGTTTGGCGAACTTGATAGCGATGTTGAGCCACACGAACTTGATCAGGAACAACATGATGCGGTTCGCGATGTTTTTGTCCTGCCCTCGGCCTGCTTTTTAATTCGTGCCGACCTCTTTCGTGAACTCGGTGGTTTTGAACCCACCATCGAATTCTTCGGCGAAGACCTTGACCTGTGTTGGCGGGCCCACAAGTCGGGGGCCCGAGTCGTTGTTGTGCCGGCCGCGACGGTACGCCATCAAGCGGCAATCATGCCGCGTTTGGCCAGTCGTCATCGTGAATCGGTAGCACTTGCCCGTCAAGCCGAACGGCATCGAATCACCACGGTCGCCTCATTGACTGGAGCGCGTCGTTTGCCGATTGTGCTTCCTCTTCTCGTTCTGCTTTCTCTCTTCGAAGCAATCGGGGCATTAGTTCGAGGACGATGGCAGCGGGCTATCGCAGTGCTGGGCGGTTTATTCAGCCTTGTCACAAATATTGGCAATATTGCTCGGCGTCGTTCGCGAGTTCGCCTACTGCGTCGAGTACCAGACCACGAAGTCGTTGAGCTACAGGTGCGGGGAAGCGTGCGTTGGAAACGCATGATTCGCCATCGCCGGTTTGCCCCATCGATGAATTTCAGAACTCAAGGGAATGCATCGCGCGAGCGAAACTCGTGGGTCATGACGGCGTGGGTCGTACTTGCTGTCCTCTTGTTCCTCGGTGGTCGCCAATTGTGGAGCAACGGCGTTCGCTCAGTTGGAGACTTATTGCCATTACCCGAGTCGCCGCGTGATTTGTTGCATCAGTATTTAAGTGGTTGGTGGGCTCAAGATCTTGGAAGTACAACTGCCCAACCAACGAGTACCGGTCTCATTGCCCTCGGTGGAGTGATCACTCTTGGGCACATGGGTCTTTTGCATACCTTGATCACCATTGGGTTGATCCCCATTGGTTGGCTGGGCGTTTCAGCGTTGTGCGCTGTCGTTGCTCATGAACGAGCTCGCATTGTTGGCGTCATCGCTTACGCCGCGGTTCCTCTTCCGTATGCCGCAGTTGCGAGTGGTCGACATCAGGTACTGATTGCCTATGCAGTTGTTCCATGGGCGTTGCACCTCATCCGGTCTTTCGGTGGCATCGGTCGTTCCATTGTCGATGATGAACCAGGCGACGTCGTTGACCATCCGTCAACCAAACAGAGAATTCGTCTTGCAGCCAAGCTTTCATTGCTCTTTGGCGTGACGTTGGCGTTTAGCCCAAGTGTTGTCTTTGTTGTCTTATTGAGTGCTTTGTTGTGGCTGCTGACTGCGGCGATTTCGGGCGGTTCGACGCGAGCGGCTGGTTTGGGATTTGCGGGCGCTATCAGTGCAACGGCGGCGGCAGTTGTTCTCAACATGCCCTGGATCACTCGCTACTTATCGCATGATGGATGGAGCGCGATTGTTGGTGCGCCAACTCACACTCCAGAAAATCTCGGATTGTGGGATGTCTTACGCTTCGGAATCGGTCCGGCGGCACTCGGTGGACTCATCGTGTTGCTGTACGTGCCTCTACTCGTTGCACCTTTGGTATCAAAGAACTCGCGATTTATTTGGGCTTCACGAGCGGCAATTTTGTCAATAGTCTCTGTCTCTTTGGCGGTGTTGAATTCTGGCAACCATCTTCCATTCCGCCTTCCTGAAACTGGAATTCTGTTGGCACCAGTAGCGAGTTGTATGGCTATTGGCGCAGCCATCATTGTGATGGCATTTGGTATTGATGTGCGTGGTGGTCGCTTTGGCTGGCGCCAACCTTTGGCGCTGTTGTCACTCGTGACTCTTCCGCTCGGATTGTTGCCCGTTGTTGCCGCATCATCCAATGGGCAGTGGGAACAGCCATCAATTACTTTGGCGCAGCAAATGAAAGAGTTGCTCGGTGATACGAGTCAAGGTAGTTATCGGGTTCTAGTTATTGGTGATCCTCGCTTGGTGACATCGGATCAACATCCTTACGACGATGGATTGGCCTATGCCGTTGTGCAAAACGGTGATATGACCATGGTGAACCAGGTGTCATCGATGCCTGACGACACCGATAATTTGATTCGACCTTTACTTGATGCCGTCGCGATGGGATCAACGAATCGGGTCGGAAGATTGATGGCTCCTCTTGGTATTCGCTACATCGTCATACCGTTATTTGATCGAGTTCGTTCAACGAGTGACTCGCCTTTGCCTTTGCCACTTGGTCTTCGTGAAGCCTTTGCTGAACAACTGGATTTTCGCAATGTCTACGGCCCGTCAAGCATGGTGATTTTTGAGAATTCGCAATGGATACCACTGACAGGGATGCTCAGTGCTGTGGCTGCACAACAAAGTAGTGAAGGTGGATCCGAGGCGTTGGTGGCAACCGAACTGACGGGTTCGCTCGCGGCCTTGAATGGCGTGAAAAGTTGGTCAAGTCCGACTCAAGAATTGCCGGCTGGTCGATTCCATATGGGAGTTCCGTTTGATTCTCGATGGACTCTGTCGATTGGCGGTCAGTCCATCCAACCCCAAGCATCCTTCGGAACAGTGATGCATTACGAAACAGGTGTTGGCGGGCTTGCTCAATTGAATTACTCCAACCCACTGAGTCGCTATCTGTGGGTCGTCATGCAACTGTTGTTGTGGGCCATTGTCATCGTCGGGATATTGCAACCAAACTGGCGCCGTCGTCAAGCTCGTCAACAATTTGCTGTACCCGAAATGCAGCCGGTTGTTTCTTTGTCGGGCAACAATTCAGAAACGGTTGAATCATGAATCGGCGAATCGGTTTGTATGTTGCTCTTATATTGATTGTCGGATTAGCAATTAACTTTTCAGGCGAATCGAGCAATACAAGCGATGCGGTGTTCTCTAATTCGGTATTGCCAGGTACGCCCGCAATTATGCGGAACGACCAATCGGTGACGAACACTTGGTTTTGCGCAGGAACTTCGGCGGCAGGAGAAAGCGACAACGGCACGTACGGTGGCGAAGTTGTTATCTCTAATCCGCTGAAAACTCCAGTGACTGGTTTATTGACAATTTTGACGAGTGATCAAGCGCCAATCACCCAAGCGATTAACGCTGAACCCCGCTCGCAACTAGTGATAGACATCAACTCATTGGTTGTAGCCCCGTATGCAAGTGCTTTCGTTGAACTCAATGATTCGGCAGCCAGCGTTGAGCAACGGGCTTTGCATCCTGCTGGTGCAGCGGTTTCTCCTTGCGCGAATCAAACATCTGATCAGTGGTATTTCGCTGATGGATTTTCGGCTGAGTCATCAGACTTTCGATTGATCTTGACGAATCCGTACTTGTCGCCAGCGATTGTCAATATTGAGGTTGCAACTAAAAATGGTGAACGTACGCCGACGAATCTTCAAGGATTTGTTGTTCCCGCTGAATCAATTCGAGTTCTGAACATTCCCGAATCTGGATTTCGAGATGAGGAGATTTTGGCCATAAGCGTTGTTGCCTCATCTGGTCGAATCGTGGCAGCAAAAGATCAGCACTACTTAGGTGCGGGACGCCTCGGTCATGTCTTGACTTTGGGGAGTCCATCAACATCAGATCAGTGGTGGTTTGCTGATGGCGAAAAGGGCGCGGGCATCTCCGAAACGTACATGATCTATAATCCAACCGATCAAGATGCCTTGGCAGATGTCGTGATTCTTGGCCTCGACCCGGCATTCGCATCAATACAGCCGACAACTTTGACGATCCCTGCTCACGATGTCGTCCCATTTGATGTTTCAGCAATTGTGGGGTTGCTCGATGGGCCTCACGGGGGAGCAGTCAGCGGTCAGGCGGGTGCGCAGTTAGTCGTTGAGCGCATACTGACCAAGCCGGCTGGTACGAGTGTGGCGACGACTGCAGTACTTGGAGTTCAACGAGGTTTTCAATCCATGCGGTGGAGCGTTCCAACTTCAACAACGATTGCGATTGAAGATGTATTAATTGTTCTCAATACATCGCCCACTGATGGAGTTGTCACTGTCTACTCGGTAGGACCAGGTGGTGAAGAACCAGTTGCTGGTCTGAGCGATATCCCCATTGCTGCCAACGGTTTGCTATCGATTGACTTGGTCGATCCGTTGTCGTTTGGACGTGAACTAGAAGTCGTGAGTGATCAGTTGATTCTGGTCGAGCGGCGACTTGAACGAACCCCAACTTTGCGTGGGCGAAGTGGTTCATTGGCTTTTCCTGAAATGCCGGCATCGTGACCAGTGTGGTTATTGCTCTAGTCATTGGTGCCGTTGTGGTAGTAGCGGCAATGGTTATTCGACAAAGGCGCGTTGTTGATGCTCCAACGCAAAAAGTTTTTTCTGCTCCAACTCAGATTGACCGAACTGACTTTCCAACTTCCCAACACGAGTGGATGATTGCGGTGTTTACCTCGGCGACCTGTCACGCATGCGCAGATATGTTGGCGAAGGCTCAAGTTGTAGCCAGCAAGAATGTGTCAGTTATTGAAATTGAATATTCCAACAAAAAGGATTTGCACCGCAAATACAACATTGAGGCAGTGCCGACGGTGGTGGTGACTGATGTTCACGGCATCGTTCATAAGTCATTTCTTGGGCCAGTGAGTGCGACTGATTTATGGGCAGGAATTGCGTCGGTTCGTGACCCGCAACTGCATGCTGCAACTGATGGGCATTGTCAAAATCACGATCACGATTAAGCGATCGTCACTTCGTTATTTCGTCAGTCGTTGACGCTCACTGGAGACTGTGCCGTACCGTCAAGACCTTGTTGCACTAATGCATTGACAAGGTCGCCGTCAATCGTTTCTTTTTCAAGCAGTGCTTGAGCAACGAGGTCAAGGCCGATGCGGTGCTTGGTCAGTAGTTCAGTTGCCCGAACTTCTTGTTTGCGCAAAATGGCGTTGATTTCCTCATCCATCAAACGGGCGGTGTCGTCGCTGTATTCACGACCACCAGTCATGAGATCTTCACCAAGGAAGACATTTTGTTGATTGTGCCAAGCCATCGGGCCGACCTTGTCACTCATACCCCACTCGCGCACCATGCGACGAGCAAGGCCAGTGACTACTTCGAGGTCGTTTGAAGCTCCGGTCGTTTGCTGCTGGAAAACGAGATCTTCGGCGACGCGTCCACCGAGCGCCATACAGATGCGATCAAGGATGTAGTCCTTGGAGAAGCTGTGGCGCTCTTCGGGAAGTGTTTGGGTGACTCCGAGGGCCATACCACGGGGAAGAATTGTGACCTTGTGTAACGCGTCTCCATGTGGCAACACCGTTGCTAAAATTGCATGGCCACCTTCGTGGTATGCCGTGACGCGTTTTTCTTCAGCAGACAAAATAAGTGAGTCGCGACGGGCCCCCATCATGATGCGATCTCTGGCCGACTCAAAGTCGATGCGCTCAATTTGAGCGCTGGCTCGACGAACTGCGAACAGTGCTGCCTCATTCACCAAGTTGGCGAGGTCGGCACCACTCATACCAGGAGTTCCCTTGGCCATCGTGTCGAGGTCAACATCGGGTCCCATGCGCTTATCGCGGCTATGCACACGCAAGATTGCCGCGCGCTCTTCAAACTCGGGGAGCGGAACCACGATCTGACGATCAAAACGACCAGGACGAAGCAATGCTGGGTCGAGTACATCGGGTCGGTTGGTGGCCGCCAAAATGACGATGCCTTCGGAAGTTTCAAACCCGTCCATCTCGGACAGCATTTGGTTCAGGGTTTGCTCACGCTCGTCGTGACCTCCGCCAAGACCGGCTCCACGCTTGCGACCAATCGAGTCAATTTCGTCAATGAAAATGATGGCTTTACCCATCTTGCGGGCCTGCTGGAATAAGTCGCGGACGCGGCTGGCACCAACACCGACAAACATTTCCATGAAGTCAGAGCCGGTGACTGACAAGAAGCCAACACCAGCTTCTCCCGCAACGGCTCGGGCAAACAATGTCTTGCCAGTTCCTGGCGGACCAACAAGCAACATTCCCTTCGGAACTTTGGCACCAATTTCTTTGAAACGTTCGGGCATGCGCAAGAAATCGACGACTTCTTTGATTTCTGTTTTGACGCCTTCGTAGCCAGCGATGTCGGCGAAAGTCGTTGATGGACGACTGGCGTCGTAGGCCTTGGCACGACTGCGACCAATTGACATCATGTTGCCCATTTGCCCAGAGGCTCGTTTATTCATCCACATCAAAAAGCCGATGATCAAAATGAATGGCAACAAGAGAGGAATGAGATTCATGACCCAATTTGATTGGGGAGTACTCGGCTTGAAATCGACACCTTGAGTTCGCAGCAACTCACGGTCGAGTTCGTTGGGGAATCCAGGAGGAGCGGTCGTTGAAAAAGAACTGCCATCAGTGAATGTTCCGGTGATGGTCAGTGTTGCGTTATTCAACTTGACTTCATCAACCTTGCCACTGGTGACCTGCGTGATGAATTCTTCAAAACCCAATTTCTCACGATCGGGACTAGGAAGAAGTTGCGGTCCGAAAATCAGCACCAAGATCAGACCAAGCAGTACCCACGGTGACCACTTGGGCATCGAGGGACGTCCAGAGGGTTTGCCGTCTGGACTTGGACTGTCTTTGGGCGATTGCGAGCGACCCAACTTGCGACTGGGGCTATTGCTCGACGGTGACGCGGGCGATGGTGGCGGAGGGGGAGGAGTGGGCTCGCTCATTCCGCCATGATACGACCGAGTAGCGACACTCGGAGTGTCGGGCACCGTTGAGTTTGGGCGTCTCGGCGTCTGAGAAGTCACAGTCGCCTGATGACCTCGGGTCCAGTCAGTCAGCTAGTCAGTCGGTCAGTCAGCTAGTTAGGGCTATCCACCACAGGCACTCATAAATCCCCTACCTTTTTGAGATGCGTTCGTGCACTCGTAGTGGCTGTCGGGAGACCGCCCACATTTCTCTCACGTTTCAGTACAACACATCGGTGATTTGGATTAACCACATCCAAGATGAAAGAGATATGCACGTCTACGAATTGTGTGACAAGCATTGGCAACGTTTTGCCCCGCCGAATGGCTGGACTCTTGATGATCGGCGTCGGGCCGAAGTCCTTCCTTTCGTACATCGCTTGGCTGGCTAACTCGGTCAATGACGCGATCTCATCCGGCGACTAACGCCACCCGCTTTACGGTTGGCGTTGCGGCTTTTGCTTGGTTTTTGGCTTATGTTGCGGCATTGCCATTACAAGGCGTACTGATTTCACTGACGGGTCACGGCGGCGAGAAATCGGACACTTGGCCTATATCAATGACGGTTTTGTCGATCTTTTGTTTGTGGATCCCGTTTGTCGCCATGCTCATGATTGTCAGTCGACGCTGGGGGCAGGGTCATTTTCAAGACGATTATAAAATTCGGACGCGTTGGATTGACCTTGCAGGATT
>CAMDER010000002.1 GCA_945896935.1 Bifidobacterium breve
TGTCGTGCTTTGGTGAAGCGATTCCGGCTCAGGCCATTGCCCAGGTGTGCGAATTGGTGTGGCAGCTGCGAGGACAGGCCGAAGGTCGCCAGATCGACAATGCGAAGTTGGGCATCACTGCGAACCAAGGCCTGTTCGGCCACGGCTCGTCCGTCATCGTCGGCATCTAATTCCCCCACTTTGGAATATGCCTGCCGCTAGGCGGCAACCATCTTCCAAAGTGGCGATTTATTGCCGCTAAGGGGAGGGGAAGTAGGCTGATGGTTATGAGTACTCCGAACGCCTACATCATTGACGCTGTCCGTACACCAGTTGGTCGCCGCGGCGGCGGACTTTCCCAGGTCCATCCCGCCGATATTGGTGCTCACAGCATTAAATCTCTCATCGAGCGCACGGGCGTCGACCCCAACGCCGTTGACGACGTCATCTTCGGCAACGTTGACTCGGTCGGACCCCAGTCTGGCTGCATCGCTCGTACCTGCTGGCTCACCGCCGGACTTCCCGAGCACGTCCCGGGCGTCACGATCGACCGTCAATGTGGTTCGGCTCAGCAATCGGTCCATTTCGCGGCTCAGGCAGTGATGAGCGGCACCATGGATCTCGTGGTCGCCGGCGGCGTGCAGAACATGAGCATGATTCCGATTTCGTCGGCCATGACTGCCGGTCAAGCACTTGGCTTTGACGATCCCTTCACCGGATCACCAGGTTGGACCACGCGTTACGGCAACGGAGAAGTCAGCCAGTTCGTTGGCGCCGAAATGATGGTCGAAAAGTGGAATCTTTCACGCGATGAAATGGAAGCATTTGCAGTCGAGTCTCACGTGCGTGCCATCAAGGCTCGCGCCGAGGGCCGCTTTGAAGCTGAGATTTCTCCGCTCAACGGCGTGCAACACGATGAAGGCCCGCGCGAACCGAACTGGGAAAAGATTCGCTCGTTGCAGACATTGACACCCGGCGGACGTTTGACGGCTGCTTGTGCAAGTCAGATCTCTGATGGTTCGGCCGCAATCTTGATCGCTAACGATCAGGCTGTGAAGACTCATGGTCTTAAGCCGCGTGCGCGTATTCATCATATGAGCGTTTTTGCTGATGATCCGATCATGATGTTGTCGGCTCCGATCGCCGCGACCAAGCGAGCATTGCAAAAAGCTGGGATGACAATTGACGACATCGACTTGGTTGAAATCAACGAAGCATTTGCGCCTGTCGTCATGGCATGGATGCGTGAGCTCGGAGCCGATCACGCAAAGGTGAACGTGAACGGTGGAGCGATTGCTCTTGGTCACCCGCTTGGCGCAACTGGCGCACGCTTGATGACGACACTCTTGAATGAACTTGAGCGCACCGGCGGACGATTTGGTTTGCAGACAATGTGTGAAGGCGGCGGACAAGCCAACGTCACGATTATCGAACGCCTCTAGCTGTCGAAGCCCAGACCTAAGCGGTCAAGCGAACGTAGCCACAAATTTCGCTTGCCAGTTTTGTCCTCACGATTCAGACTCCAGCGGGTGGCTTGAATTCCAGCGAACTTGAAAGGTTCAGGCGGAAACGGTAAAGGCTTACTACGTACAAAATCTGTTTCGGTTGCCTTTGATCGCCGACCATCAATGAGGTCGAGCATGACTTCAGCACCGAAGCGTGAAGATGCAACGCCAAGGCCGGTGTAACCAACTGCATATGCAACGCGACCATTCATGGCCTGGCCCCAGAATACGCAATATCGCGAACAGGTATCGATCGCTCCACCCCACATATGCGAGAACTTCACATCTTCAAGTTGCGGGAAAGTTTTGAAGAAATGCATGCTGAGCCTGGCCCAACTTTCGGGTCGGCTTTCTAACTCAGATGAAATCTTTCCACCGAAGAAATAGATCGCGTCATAACCGCCCCACAAAATGCGGTTGTCTTCGGTGAGTCGGTAGTAATGGAACTGATTCGGGATGTCCGAAAGACCCTGACGATTATTCCAACCGATACTTGCTAACTGAGAAGGTGTGAGTGGTTCGGTCACCATGCAATAGTCGTACACGGGCGCGATGTAGTTGTTGATTCGTTTGAGTAATGGTTTAAAGGCATTCGTCGCCAATGCCACTTTTCCGGCACGCACTCGACCAAGCGGTGTTGTGACTAACACTCCCACGCCGTCACGTTCGATTGAAGTTGCTTTGCTGTCTTCGTAAATTCGAACGCCAAGGTATTCGGCCGCTGCCTTGAGTCCCCAACACAAACGCGCTGGATCGACAATCGCCGCACGATCATGCACCCATAATCCGCCCGAGTAGGTGGGCGAATTCACTTGTTTTTGCATCTGCTCACGCTCAAGCCACGTGACTTTTTGTCCGAGAGATTTCAATTGCAAGTAATCATCACGAAGTTCATCGAGGTAACTAGGTGGGTGAGTGCTTGACGCAACTTCGATCACGCCATTTCGCTCGAAATCACAATCAATGCTGTAGCGCTTAATTGCTGCTTCAATTTCGTTGAGATTGGCGATACCAAGTTCTTCGAGTAGAGCAATTTCTTTAGGAAATCGTTCTTGTCCATTGGCAATGCCGTGGGTGAGCGATGCATCCATGAATCCACCATTGCGACCGCTGGCTGCAGAACCGATTTCGTGCGCATCGATTAAGACCACGTCACGCGAAGGATCGCGTTCTTTGGCAATGATCGCGGCCCAGAGTCCGGTATATCCGCCGCCAACAATGCACAGATCGCATGTTTCGGTGCGCACCAACGTGGGATTTGATAGCGGTTGATCGGCATCTTCATACCAGTACGGATACGGGTCGGCGTCAGCGATGGCGTCAAGGCTTCGCGAGTCAAACTCTGCTTCGTGACCTTCGGAACTCACTGTTCTCACCCCTGTTGAGGTCAGGCTAGCGGTTCAACCATCTGCCGTTTGGCTTCCCATCGATTCCAGAACCAGAATGAGGCCCCGACATACGCCCAGCCCGCCAAAATATCGGTGACATAGTGCTCGCCGAAGTACACGAGACACCAAGCCATTGACAAAGGGAAGAGTAACGAGGTGTACCGCACCCACATGTTGCTCATGCGTTGCCAGAAAAAGACAACGACGAAAAGTGTGAAAGCGGCATGAAGTGAGGGAAGTGCCGCAGTTGGGTTGGCCCATTGTTGTCCGCGCAGTAGCACGCTGCTGACCGTTTCAAGTCCGAGCCAATTCCAGCCGCGACCAGTTGATCTCTGGAGTGGTTCAAGAATTTGATAGGGAAACTTATTGCTGGCGGCCATCCACGGCGGAACGGTTGGCATCGCAATGTAGGTCAGAACGCCGGCGAACAACACTGTGGCGAAGCGACGGATGTAACGCACCCACTGTTCGCGATACCGAATCCAGAGATACACCGATGTTGCAACTGGAACGAAGAAGTGGGTGAAGTAAATAATTGAGCCATACACGTCGTACCACTGAATGTTTTTGTTCCACAGTTGATGTTGCATCCAAACGTTGGGGTCATTGCCAAGGAAAAGTACTTTGTCAATATTGCGTGGCAGTTCAACCTGCATGGGAAACCCAAATGAATCGGCAATGCCGCGGCTGAAGTCGTACGACAGCCACATGCACGCGTAAAAAGTGAGGTCACCCACCATCTGTAATTGCTTGCGTTGGGGCTTACCTATATTGCCAATGATGAACGCTGCACTGACCCAGGCGAGTACAGCCATACGCGCGACGGGTAAACCATGTTGGGCGAAAGAAATAACAAACGCCAAAAAATACAGCGCAAGGAAAAACCATCGCAGGTTCTTGGCAGTCAATAGTTTTTTCACAGACTGATGAAACATGTCATGCCGTCAGTAGACGACAGGACAGCAACTAGGCGCTGGCTTGTTCGAGAGCGCGGCGCACCAAGACCTTGGCTAAGTGCGTACGGTACTCAACAGTTGCGTTGTTGTCGGCTGAGGGTTGTGCGTCTGCTACCGCAAGCGCCGCGGCATCAGCGATTGATGCTCCACCGGCAAGTGCTGCACTCACGCTCGATGCCAAAATGGGAGTCTGGCCCATGTTGACGAGTCCGACACCCGAACCGTTAGCACCGCGCCATGCGGCAACACCAACAATGGCCCAGTCTTGCGCACGGCGGTTGAACTTGTGGAAACTCCAGCCGGCACCATTCATTTTGGGAACGCGAATCTCGGTGAGCATTTCGTCTTCAGCAAGATCGGACTCGAGGAAACTCTTGTAGAAGTCTGATGCAGCGATTTCACGGGTGCCGTTTGGTCCTTGAACAACATAAGTTGCGCCAAGGGCCAAGGTAGTTGCGGGAAGATCTGATGCGGGGTCAGCGTGGGCGATTGAACCACCGATAGTGCCACGGTGACGAACCTGCGGGTCACCAACGTGACCAGCAGCGTGAGCCAACAACGGAACATGCTGTGCGAGGACGGGTGATTTTTCGACGTCCATGTGACGCGTCATTGCACCAATAGCGATGTGATCGCCGGCATCTTTGATGTACGACAAATCGCTGATACGCGAAATGTCGACGAGAACTGCGGGCTGCGCGAGACGCAACTTCATCATGGGAAGCAAGCTGTGGCCACCAGCGATGAACTTGGCATCAGAGCCATGTTGACCAATGAGTGAAATTGCTTCGGCGGTTGAACTGGCACGAACGTAGTCAAATGCTGCGGGGATCATGTCGTTTCCTCACTTACCTGCTGCGGCCATAACGGCCTTGATGATGTTGTGGTAACCGGTGCAACGACAGAGGTTGCCCTCAAGACCGATGCGAACTTCTTCTTCGGTGGGGTTGGGATTTTCTTCGAGCAAACTTGTTGCTGCCATGACCATTCCGGGTGTGCAGAATCCGCACTGCAATCCGTGGTTCTCCATGAAGGCCTGCTGCATTGGGTGCAACGTGCCATCGGCAGCAGCCATGCCTTCGATCGTCGTGATGTTGGCGCCATCTGCTTGCACTGCAAGCACGGTGCAACTCTTCACAGCTTCACCATCGAGGTGCAAGCTGCAGGCGCCACATGATGATGTGTCGCATCCGACGTTGGTGCCGGTGAGATTGAGAACTTCGCGTATGTAATGCACGAGCAGCGTGCGCGGCTCAACATCGCTCGTGAACTTCTTGCCGTTCACAGTGACTTTGATCTCCACAGTGATACCCCCTTCAAAAGCTGCTTCTCAAATGCGGTATGCATTCAAGACAAGCAGGAGCCCTATTCTGCCCGATTCAGGGGTCACCCCCTGTATCGGAACACTCCTACCGTAGACGCTGGATGACCTCGGTCGGAAGTGCTGGGAGGCCGGCAACTTCGGGACCGAAAAAGGCCGCGGCAAGGGCTTCGGCTCCGTCAACTAAACGCGGTCCTGGGCGCACAACGACGGCATCGGCATCAATGGCCCACACCGCGGCTCGAGTCGGCATTTGGTCGAGAACCTGTTGGGCCTGTTCGACGGCGCCTGGCAAGCCGTATCCACACGGGGCGACGATGATGTGGTCGGGGTCGGCCTTGCGAATGTCTTCCCAAGTGGTCGGGACCGAGCGTTCTGCTGGACGGGCCAAAACCGGTTGGCCACCGGCGGCGAGAACAATGTCGGGGACCCAATGGCCACCGACAAAGGGTGGGTCGATCCATTCCAGAACGAACACCGTCGGCCGTTCGCGACCGGCGAGGTGCGAGTCGGTCCGTTCGCGAAGTGTTACCAGGCGCTGGTGTAGAGCCACGACCAGGGCCCGTCCACGTTCGGGGACGCCAGCAGCGTCAGCCACGGTTTGTACCGAATCAATAACTTCGGCGAGCGAATGTGGGTCGATCTGTAAAACAGTTGCCTGACAGTTGAGACGAGCAACAGCAAGGTCGACTTCGCCACTCGGAACCGCGCAGACGCGACACAGGTCTTGACTCAAAATGAGATCGGGGTTGCAGCGTGCGAGTGCTGCGTCGTCAAGCGAATACAACTCGTCACCTGCGGCAAGTCGAGCCCGAACCAATTCATCGATTTCGAGGGGTGTGAGATGTTTCGTATCCATTCCGCCGACCACGATTTCGCGACCTTGGCGAGCTTCGGCAGGAAAATTGCATTCGAAGGTAACCCCGAGAAGCTGATCTGCGAGCCCGAGATCAAAAACAATTTCGGTGGTTGACGGAAGCAAGCTGACGATGCGCACAGGTCAAGAGTAGGCGATCTGTCACGATGTAGGCATGGGCGGAGAGGGTATTAGTAAGCAAGGTTGGCGGCTTTGCTGATTGGATGACTGCGCAACTTGATTGGCATAAGACCTATCTCAATTGCTTTACCGCAGGACCTTCCGGAGTTCGACGTAGTCGCATGCCCATGGTGCTTCCCGACGAAGAATCGTGTGTGAAAGCCGCTCAAGCCGTCGTTAAGTAACGCGGGTTATTGATCAAATTTCTTGATGCCAGTCATGGCATAGACGAAAGTCAAAATCAAAAGTGCACCCATGGCAATGAGTCCGCCCCATGATTGTTCCCACGTCACATCGCCCAAGAAACCTTGACGTGCAAAGCGCAAGATGTTAGTCATCGGATTGATTCGGGCAACTCCGCGAAGCCATCCGCTCATTGCTGATAATGGAACTTGTGATGTTGACAAAAAGATCGTGAAGAAAATAGCGAACTGAGTCAGTGTCGCTGCTCCGAGGTTACGCATGCGGAAGGTGAGACCAATCGCAAAACCGGCCGCGACTACTGCGATCGCAACAGATGCAATGGCAACACACACGATCGCCATCGGCCCACCAGGTGTGTTCATGCCACCTAAGTATCCGACGAGTACCACCAATGTGATCGGCACAATGCAACGCACGACCGCAGCGACGAGTGACGAAATGACTGTGACCCAGCGTTGTGCGGGTGCCATCAGAATGCGATCAAAGAATCCGGTTTGCATGTCGTTGATGAGTCCGAAGCTGACTCCGAGTGCACCGAAGCTGGCGCCCTGCATTGCATTGAGAGGCACATACCAGTCGAGCGCATTCTTGATACCAAGACTGGTCACTGCAAACCCAAACGCGCCGCTAAACGCGATGAGTTGGAAAACGGGCATGATGAGCGATGGAATGAATGCCGACGGCATACGGCGTACCCGAATCATCGAGCGCTTGACCAAGATGGCGACGACTTCTACGGGTCGGGCACCGTCGGAAATTGTTCGCACATTCATGGGCTGTTCGGCGGTGAGGTTGCTCATGATGCAGCCAATCGATTACTGAGTGCACGAAGAGCAAACGCAATACTGATGATCGCAATGACTAATGGGAGTAGCCAACTCTTGGCAAACTGGGAAGCGCTGAGATCGTGATTCATGAAGCCCTGCATACCTTCAACAATGTGTGACATCGGGTTCCAGTCGGCGACTGTGCGATACCAGCCCTTCATGTAGTGACGGGGAAAAAATGCAGAAGACAAGAACATCAACACAAATACCAGTGGGAAAGCGCCCTGAACCACTTCGGGGCTTCCTGATTTGATGGCGAGACCAGCCATGAGGGCGCTCATTGCGAGAGCAAGTAATGCGCCACCACCGATCAGGCCGATGTAGCCGATCGGGCCACTCTCAACACGCGCGCCGGCGACCAAGAAGATGATTAAGAAGACAACTACTTGCACAACTGCGACAACCATGCTTCCGACCAAACGACCCAAAACGATGGCAGTGCGGCTGATTGGTGAGGCGAGTAGACGTTCAAAGAAACCTTGTTCGATATCGGTTGCCAAGTCGCCAGCCGCCGATGTTGAACCAAACAACACTCCTTGTAAGACCGCTCCGGCAACTGCGTAATTCATAAATGAGGTGGCGATGTTGTCTGTGAAATAGGGATCACTTGCGAGTTTGTTGAAACTTGCAGATCCAAGCGCGGCGAAAAACAGTGGAAAGATAAACGCCGGAGCGAGCACTGCGGGCTGGCGCAAACGACCAACCACACTTCGGCGCGTCAGCGCGAATGTATGACGAAAAAGTGAACGACCAGAACTTGATGAAGTCATCATTTTTGGATCGGCAATAGCGATGCTCATTTGCGTCCTCGACGCGACTTCTTGGTTTCTGGTTCGGCTTCAGTTTCGACTGGTTTGTTGGCCGCATCCGCGCCTTCGAGTCGGTACCCAGTCGCCTCAGCAAAGACATCGTCAAGACTTGGCTCGTCAAGTTCAAGGTGACGAACTTTGAGACCCGCTTCATCAAGTGCTCGAATAACCGACGCAACATCTTCGGCGCCTCGGGCCAATCCAACTCCAAGAGTTCCTTCTGAAGTCGGTCGCAAATCACCAAAGCGCGCCAAGATCAAGCGAGCCTCATCGGTTTCACTACTGGCGACACTGATGCTCAATGTCGGTGAGCCCACCATGGCCTTGAGTTCACGCGGCGCGCCCTGGCGCACAATGTGGCCGTGATCAATGATGGCAATACGATCGGCGAGTTGATCAGCTTCTTCAAGGTATTGCGTTGTCAGTAAAACCGTGGTTCCGCCAGCGTTGAGTCGTTTGACTTCTTCCCACAATGTGAGCCGACTCATCGGGTCGAGACCAGTTGTGGGTTCATCTAAGAACAACACAGTTGGTTCGTGCACCAGCGAAAGTGCAAGATCAAGGCGACGACGCATGCCACCCGAATATGTGCCAACTCGTCGATCGGCTGCGGCTGTTAAGCCAACTCGCTCAAGAAGTTCTTCGCCACGATTCTTGCCAGCAACTTTTGACAAGCCGTACAACACTGCTTGCAACGTGAGAAGTTCGCGACCAGTCATCAGTGGGTCAATCGCTGCATCTTGAAGTGCGACACCAATTGATCGGCGAACTTTGTCGGCATCTTTGACGACGTCGTACCCGGCCACAAATGCTGTTCCGGCGGTTGGCTTCAAAAGCGTTGTCAGCATGCGTACGGTTGTGCTCTTGCCGGCACCGTTCGGTCCGAGAAATCCGAAAATTTCACCTTGGTGAACTTCAAGATCAACACCGTCAACAGCTTTGATGGCGTTGTCGCCAGTTCCGAAATAACGCGAGAGTCCGTTAGCAATAATGGGGGCTTGAGTCACAAGGTTGCACTCTACAAGTTGTCTCTGTCGATATATGTAAAGACCCGATGATCAACGTCATCGTTGATCATCGGGTCTTTACTACAGTTGGGCTATTCGCCCGTCAGTATTTCTGGGTCGTATTATTTGGCAGCCTGAATGGCGCGCCACACTCGCTCGGCGGTGCAGGGCATTTCGATGTGCTTCACACCGAGGTGCGACACCGCATCAACAACTGCTGACTGAATCGCCGGCGTTGATCCGATTGTGCCCGATTCGCCAATTCCCTTAGCGCCGATGGCGTTGATAGGGGTTGGAGTCTCCATGTGAATCACTTCAACACTTGGCAATTCGGCTGCTGAAATAAATCCGTAGTCAGCCAAGTTGGAAGTGGTCGGGTTGCCGTCGGCATCGTACAAAACTTCTTCAAGAAGAGCTTGGGCAACACCTTGTGCAATGCCACCATGAATTTGTCCGTCGAGCAACATTGGGTTGAGAACCTTGCCGGCATCGTCACACGCAACTTGACGTAAGTGCTTGACGCGACCAGTCTCGGTGTCAACTTCAACAACAGCGATGTGAGCTCCGAACGGGAAAGTTGCTCCCGAAACATTGATCACTTCATCGTGGAGAAGTCCACCACTGCTCTTTTCGGCAACGGCGAGATCGGCCCAGGTCTTGGTGACTGCAGGAGTTCCAACAACATGGAAAGCACCACGGGCCTTGTCGAGAACAACATCGGCTTCGCTGACTTCAAGCAAACGAGCCGCAACCGACTTGGCTTTTTCGGCCAAAGTGCCAGCGACTTGGAAGACAGCATTTCCACCCTGTTGCAATGAACGCGAACCCATGGTTCCGGTTCCGATCGGAACGAGATCGGTGTCTCCCCAGACCAGTTCAATGCGGTCCATCGGGATGCCAGTCTGTTCTTGCACGAGCATTGACCACGCGGTGTCGTGGCCCTGACCATGCGGCGAAGTGCCGGTGTACACAACGGCGCGACCATCTTCAAGAACTTCGACTTTGGCTGATTCGCCGTTGCCAACACCACCGGTGATTTCAACGTACACGCTTACGCCGATGCCGAGTTGCTTGGCATCACCGCTCGCACGACGCTTTGCTTGTTCGGCGCGTAACGCTTTGTAATCGGCAGCATCAAGAGCTTTGTCAAGTGCGGTTTCGTAATCGCCAACGTCGTAGGTTTGGCCAACGACAGTGGTGTGCGGTTCGAGGAACTTCGGGATGAGGTTCATGCGACGAACTTCGGCGGCATCTTTGCCAATCTCAAGTGCGAATAAGTCCATGGCGCGCTCAATGGCCGCTGTTGCTTCGGGACGACCAGCACCGCGATACGCAACGATTGGCGTGGTGTTAGTGACGACTGACGTTGTGCGGCATTCAATGTTCGGGATGGCGTACACGCCACTTGACATTGGGCGAGTCATGAACGGGGCCAAGATGGTGCCCATATCGGCGAATCCGCCGGAATCTTGAATGGCGTGCAACTGATAGTGAGTCACTTTGCCAGCCTTGGTGCCACCGATCGTGACGTACTGCAACTGGGCGCGGCCGTGGCCAAGAGCCATCATTGATTCGGTGCGGGTTTCGCGCCACTTCACGGCACGACCAATCTTTTTGGCGATCACACCGAGCAACAACTCTTCGGGGTAGGCGCCGATTTTTGCGCCAAAGCCACCACCAACATCGGGTGTCAAAATGTGCACGAGTTCTTTGTCAACACCATTTGCCGCAGCAATGGGTTCGACGCCACCTTGTGCGTGCTGAGTTGACAACCATTGGGTGAGACGACCGTCGGCACCCCAGGCTGCGGCGGCACCACGAACTTCGAGCGGGCACGGAGCAACACGCTGGTTCATGAAGCGACCCTTCACAACAACTTCGCAACCTTCAAAGTAGGCATCGCCAGTGTTTTCGGGAATTCCGAGAACTGTTGTGTCAAACACGACGTTGCTGCCCGCTGATTCATAAATAAGAGTCGTGCTCACCATCGCGGCTTCAACATCAACGAATGCTTCGAGATAGTCATAATCGATGATGATTGCTTCAGCAGCGTCCTCGCCTTGTTCGCGAGTTTCGGTGACGATGGCAACAACAGGCTCGCCAACATAACGAACTTTGTCACTTGCCAAGAGAGTGCGGGCAACCATTGGGTTGAAGGCTGCCGGGACTGGCTGAAGTGCCAGTGATTCGGCGGTGAAGACCGCGATGACTCCGGGCATGGCCTCGGCTTCGGAGGTGTCGATTGAGTTGATGCGAGCATGCGCAGCGGATGATCGCGCGTACGTCACATGAACGGCGCCGACAAGACGCTCTTCTTCAAACAAGTCGTCGACGTACTTGCCGCCGGTCGTCAAAAACTTTGGATCTTCTTTGCGAAGAACTCGGGTACCAAGAATGCTGCTACCGGTCACGTCAAAACCCCCGTGTACATCAACTGAGAACTGCTCTCAGCAAATGCGACCTTACTCTGAGCAGGCTGATCGTGTCACGGTCGAGACATGGATTAGGGAGTGCTGTTTAGGGAGTGCTGACTGGGGTCACGATGGCGATAGGGACCTCGGTCACTACGGGTAGCGGCGCCGACGTCGTATCGGGTGCGTTTTTGGCCGCTTCCTCGGCGGCCTTGATGGCTGCCTCGTTGACCTTGACCGAGATGATCTGGGTCACGAGGTCGTAGGGCCAACCCGTGGGGAGGTCGATGGGGGCGGCTGCGTCTCCGACGATTTGCTGACGAGCTTCTCCGGCAACCACGAATCCCAATTCTTCGCGGGCGGCATCTTGAATACCGTCGGGAGTCTTGAGTCGGTCAACTTCGGTCTGCAGTTCGTCGGTGGCCTTTTTGATGGTGTCAAGTTCGGCTTGGCGACTGTCGATTTCGGTGCGCTGGCCAAACCACGAGGTCAAAGGCAGAACCAGGAACGAGTTACCAAACGAGAACACGACCACTAGGAATCCGGCGAGCAGCGCCACCCTTCCAAGAAATTTCGGAACGATGCGCTCGGACCGGGGGGTCGGGCGGGTGAGGTCAGAAACCGCAGCCAATTTGGCGCGGGCACTTTTCGCGGTGCCCTTCTTGCCTGCTTGACGCACCCGACTTGGTGAACGCGGAATACTAGAAGTCTTGTTACCGCGGGCCATCCCTCTATTCTGCCCGTTTTGGCCGTCCGAGTGGGATCATCCCTACAGCCAAAGCGGGATCATCCCAGCGGGGGTCCTACTTCTGGCAAGTTTTGCTCAATGAATTCAGGCGAGGGGAGCCAGCGCGGCGCGACCACGGAAGGCCGCGGTTTCGCCCAACTGTTCTTCGATGCGCAACAACTGGTTGTACTTCGCAACACGATCGCTACGAGCTGGCGCACCGGTTTTGATTTGACCACAGTTGGTCGCCACAGCAAGGTCGGCAATTGTCGCGTCTTCGGTTTCGCCACTGCGATGACTCATCACACTGGTGTAGCGATGACGTGAAGCAAGTTCAACTGTTTCAAGTGTTTCGGTGAGTGTTCCGATTTGGTTGACTTTGATGAGCACACTGTTGCCAACTTTGCGTTCAATACCCATTGCCAGGCGAGCCGCATTTGTCACGAACAAATCGTCACCAACGAGTTGAACCTTGTTGCCGAGTTCTTTGGTGAGCGAACTCCAGCCGTCCCAGTCGTTTTCGGCCATGCCATCTTCAATTGACACGATGGGGTAAGTATTCACAAGTCGCGCCCAATAGGCAACGAGTTCATCGCTCGACAACACTTTGCCTTCGCCGGCCAAGTGATAGCGGCCATCTTTGTACAGTTCGCTCATCGCTGGATCAAGGGCAATTGCAATATCGGTGCCAGGAGTAAAACCAGAGGCCGTAATTGCTTCAACCAAAATTTTGATGGCATCTTCGTTAGTCGAGAGGTTCGGAGCAAAGCCACCTTCGTCGCCAACTGCAGTCGACAAACTCTTACCATTCAAAATCTTTTTGAGTTGGTGATACGTCTCGGTGCCCCAACGAAGAGCTTCGCGGAAACTTGGTGCACCGACGGGCATGATCATGAACTCTTGAAGGTCGATCGTGTTGTCAGCGTGAGCACCACCGTTAATGACATTCATCATGGGAACGGGAAGAACATGCGAGTTCGGTCCACCGACATAACGCCACAACGGAAGCCCAAGTGAATTTGCTGCGGCTTTAGCAACCGCCAAACTTGTACCCAACATTGCATTCGCACCGAGTCGGGCTTTGTTGGGGGTGTCATCAAGATCTTTAAGCACGATGTCAACCATGCGCTGTTCAAGAGCATCGCAACCAACGAGTGCACTTTCAATTTCACCGTTCACAAAACCGACTGCGGTGAGAACTCCTTTGCCGCCATAGCGACGACCGCCATCACGCAATTCGACGGCTTCGTGTTCGCCAGTACTTGCGCCCGAAGGGACCATGGCGCGGCCACGCGCCCCGGAGTCAAGTTCGACTTCAACTTCAACTGTGGGGTTGCCCCGGGAGTCGAGAACTTCTCGTCCAAAAATACTGATGATTTCGGTCATGCTCACAAACTAGTGAAGCCAACGCCCAAACTCATCAGGCGTCAGTGTGTCGTTCAGCATTTTGTCGGTGAATATTGCTGACTTTTCGTAAGGCGACCTCGGGATCAACCCCGCGGCGGCGACATTCGGCCACAACTTCTAACAAATGCATTCCGAGGTCGGCAATATCGGCAAGCGTTTGTGACTCGTGACTTGGTATGTCAATGGAGATGCCAGCCTTGGTGGCTCGTTTCAAAATTGCCGAGGCGTAGGCCAATGAACCGGTTGCTTGGGGGATGCCATCAAATGGGCCTGACACGATTCCCTTGGCGGCTTTTTCGGCCTTCTTGATTTCGTCCCATGACTTCACGAGAGCGTCGGAGTCAATATCTGAATCGGCAGTTGGGGCAAAAACATGTGGGTGTCGCCGAACCAACTTTTCATGTATTCCGCGAGCGACATCGCCCATTGTGAAGCGGCCTTCTTGTTCGGCGATTGCCGCGTGAAATTCAATTTGGTATAGCAGGTCACCAAGTTCTTCAAGCAAATGGTCATCAGTTTGAGCATCATCAATGTCAAGTGCAGCGATCGCATCGACAACTTCGTATGTCTCTTCTAACAAATATGTTGTCAGCGTTTGGTGAGTTTGCTCTCGGTCCCACGGACACTCGCGACGGAGCGTGCGCGCAAGTTCGTGAAACGCAACAAGATCTTGGCCAACCGGCACGCGTAATTCCGGAATATAAATCGAAGTGAGGTGATCGGCTTCAATGGAGTGATCAAGTTCGCTCCATGGAACCGTCATCACTTCTTCATCGGGCAGCCCGAGATGATGCAAGATCACGACAGGCATGTCATCGTTGCTCATGTCGTCGGCATCTTCTGTTGCCAATTTGATATCTGACAAAACCCAATTGGCATGGCAGTGTGCAACGAGCAGGGGTCCCGTTAAGCCAGCGGCTGCCGTCGCAAATTGATGTCCATCAATGAGGCGCACACTGCTTTCAACCGGATCAATTCCGAGGCGGGCCCAGGCAATTTCCAAAAATCCCATTGCCGGATTGATGACACATTCAACCCGATCATCGGACATCAACAGGCGCACTGTGCGTTCAAGTATTAGGGGCGATCCAGGAACTGCATACAGAATTTCGCCGAACTCGATTGCCGCGGCGACAAGATCGTTGGCGATGCCCAGATAAACAGCGTCAAAAGTTCCCGAAGTCTCGTAGCGCTCATCAAAAGTAATTGCATCAGCAACTAAATGTGCACTGGGGTGTTGAGCAGTGCGTAGGTAACGGTGTTTGTGAGCGGCAATCCGTTGACGAGTGTGGTCAGTGATGTATTCGTCGGCCGATGGACCAAGCCCAATGATTTCAATACGGGGCTTGTTGGCGTGGGGCATTAGCCGACAGCGACGACGCCGAGAGTTTCGGCGTCCCAACGACCGTATTCGGGGCTGATCCAAATTTTGGCGTCTTGAAGTACGGCCCGGCCAGCCGCAACGGCTCCATTGCCACTGATCAAGTTGGCAACATCGTCGGCAACTTCATCAAATGGACGAACGAGCAATACCACCCAACCTACGGTGGGGATTTCAAACGAAGCAGTTGCTTGGCCAACCTTGGCTTCGGCAAGGGCAGTTAAAAACTCGGGGGTGACTTGGCTTTCAAAAGTCGTTTGATCGAGGCATCCACTTCCAGAAGCTTGGTCTTGCAAAGCGCCGCCGTTGGTTGCCGAAGAGTCAATGGAGACTTCTTGGGCGATTGTTGCGAAATCTTCACCAGCATTGAGGCGGGCAGTGGCGGCGTCAATTTCTTCTTGTGTTGCAACCAAAATCGCTCGTAAGCAAACGGCGCCAGATTGAGTGCTCTGTCCTTCATACAACGCCTTAAGATCATCGATGTTGACGTCAAATTCTCGGTTGGCAACCGACTGCGAAGCGCTGGCGAGAACATAAAAGTCTTGAACGACCTGCGGAGCGTCATTGAAGCCCGTTTCGCTCTGCAAGGCGGTCAATGCAGCATTGCGGTCGTCGTCGGTGATTGAAATTCCGGCTTCGTCAAGTGCTGCGATGACTGCTTCGGTTGAGATCCAGTTCTGCACAATGCCCTGTGCAACTACAATGTCAAGATTTCCGCTCGTCAAGAAGGCCTCAGGTACAGCGGCGGCGTATCCGAGGAGAAGATCGTCAAATTCGCTATTTGAAAGTGACTCGTCATTGAATCGAACGGCGTCTTTGGTGACCGATGAACACGAGGTTGCAGTCGTCATGACGGTGAGAGCGAGAACAGTCAGTGAAATGAGTCGGCGAGGAGTAAGCACGATCATCAAAACTACCCTGCTGACTGGGCGGGAAAGAGTTCGCCCAAGAAATTCACCAAGAATGAGGCCGGCTCTTGTCCACGCGGGATGGGTATGACGAGTTGGCGTACGGCTTCTTTATGGATCGCCTCGCGTGAAAGTCGGCGTAGGCGAGCCGTTTCGCTCACTTTCAAATCAATGGGACCAAGTCGAGCCTGGTGGCTAGCGATATTGAGTTCATGGAGGCCGAGGCGATGGCATTGGGCGCGCAATAACCCAACAGCAAGAAGTGTCTCGGCTGGCTTAGGCACCGGCCCGTAGCGATCGGTCCATTCGTTGCGAATATCTTCAACCTCTTCAGGTGTTGTGACCAATGCCAATCGACGATAAGCCTCAAGCCGCAGTTCTTCTTTGGTGACGTAGTCCTTGGGCAAGAACGCGTCGGTCGGTACATCGATACGAATCTCGGAGGGCTGGCTGATGGGTTCACCCTTCATTTCACCGACTGCCTCGGTCACCATTTGGCAATAGAGGTCGTAGCCAACCGCGGCGATGTGTCCACTTTGCGATTCGCCGAGCAAGTTTCCGGCGCCACGAATTTCGAGGTCGCGCATCGCGATTTTGAAGCCACTGCCGAGTTCAGTTGATTCGCCAATTGTTCGCAAACGTTCGTACGCCTCTTCGGTAAGTACTTTGTCTTTCGGATAAAACAAGTAGGCGTAGGCGCGCTGTCCGCTGCGACCAACGCGACCACGAAGTTGATGCATTTGTCCGAGTCCTAAAAGGTCGGAGCGTTCAACAACCAGAGTGTTCACTGTTGGCATGTCAATTCCGCTTTCGATGATGGTCGTGCACACGAGCACATCAAAATTGCCTTCCCAGAAATCAACGACAACTTGTTCAAGGGTGCCTTCGTCCATTTGGCCGTGAGCAATGGCAATGCGCGCCTCTGGAACGAGTTCTCGCAATCGCTCGGCACATTCTTCAATTGATTGCACCCGGTTATGTACCCAGAAAACTTGGCCCTCGCGCAGTAGTTCACGACGAATCGATTCAACGGCAACTCGTTCGTCATATTCGCCAACGAAGGTGAGAATTGGTTGGCGATCAGCTGGGGGAGTTTGTAACAAACTCAGGTCACGGATACCGACCAAGCTCATTTCTAACGTTCGCGGGATTGGCGTGGCAGTCAGTGTGAGAACATCAACGTCGGCTTTGAGGTGTTTCATGGTTTCTTTATGTTGCACGCCAAATCTTTGTTCTTCGTCAACGATGAGCAGTCCAAGATTTTTGAACTTCACATTGTTCGATAAGAGTCGGTGAGTACCAATCACACAATCGATTTCGCCTGATTCGATACCTTTAATAACTTTCGTTGCTTCGGCGTTGGTGAGGAAGCGCGACAAGACTTCGACGCGAATGGGATAACCCGCAAAACGATCAGAGAAGGTGTTGCCGTGTTGTGAAGCGAGCAATGTTGTTGGCACCAATACTGCGACCTGCATTCCATCTTGGATGGCCTTGAAGGCAGCGCGAACTGCAATCTCGGTTTTGCCGAAGCCGACGTCACCGCATACCAAGCGATCCATCGGGAATGGCCGTTCCATATCGGCCTTGGTATCTTCAATGGCTTTCTTCTGGTCGGGAGTTTCAACGTACGGAAACGAATCTTCCATCTCAAACTGCCAAGGAGTATCGAGCCCGAAGGCATGACCCTGTGCGCTCACCCGCTTTTGATAGAGCACAACGAGTTCTTGAGCGATTTCGCGAACCGCACTGCGCACTTTTGATTTTGACTTCGCAAAATCGCCTCCGCCTAAACGATGTAGAACCGGAGTTTCGCCACCGACGTAATGACGAACGGTGTCAATTTGATCGGATGGCACATACAACTTGTCGCCACCCTTGTAGGCAAGCAGTAAGTAATCACGTTCAATGCCGCCGACTGTGCGTTTGACCATGCCCTCGTACTTGGCAACTCCGTGAATGTAATGAACGACGTAGTTGCCAGTCTTGAGATCTTCAAAGACTGTTCCGCCTTCGCGTTTTTTTGGACGTGGTTGGCGATGTGAGCGACGTCGACCAGTGATGTCTGCTTCGGTAATAACTGCAACTTTTGCTGATGGGATACTGAAGCCACGATGTAGTGAAGTGACGACGATTGATCCGCCCTTATTGGTGAGGTTGGGTGCTTTGCCGTCAATGAGCTCGTGATAAATATCGAGTTGAAGTCCGGCATTGCTGAATATTTCGCTCAGTCGTTGGGCCGAACCTTCTCCATCGGCAGCAACCACGATGCGATATCCCTGCAACAACAAAGTGCGCATACGTTCGGCGATACCTTCACCGCTGCCGCCCATCGCGCCCCAGCCACTTGCTTCCATGAGCGGCATATCAGGACCATCAGCAACCGGGATGAGATTCCACGAGCCTCGTGTTTCGCTCAGGAGTCGATCGGGCGGTGAGTACAGGCGCGGAAAATCGCGTTCGGCATCACGTGCCCAAGACGATGCAAGTGCCCGAGCGAGGTCGGCTTCTTCGGCGAGCAGATCGGCGGCACGATCGCGCATACGGCGTGGCTCAATGAGCAACATTTTTGAACCGCGAGGCAAGATATCGCTCAACAATGTGGGCGATTCGGTGAGCCATGGAAGCCAACTTTCCATGCCGTCAAATAATGAACCTTCGCTGAGGCGTTCCCAGTGTTCGCGACCCCAAGGTTCGGCGCTCACCATTGACGCAGCGCGTTCGCGAACTGCTTCACTCAGAATCAATTCACGGGCTGGAAAAATTGCGACTTCATCAAGATCGTTATCACTTCGTTGATCATGGACCGAGAAATTAGTGAGTCGATCAACTTCATCGCCCCATAAATCGATGCGAATTGGGGCATCGGCTGTTGAAGGAAAGACGTCAATGATTGCGCCACGTCGAGCGACTTCACCACGATGTTCAACAAGTTCCTCACGTCGATAGCCGCCGTTGACCAAGGTGCGCATCAAGTCATCGGGATCAATTGACATACCTTTACGAACGATGACTGGTTGATTGGTTGCCGTGTCGGGACCAAGTTGTTGTAGCAATGCGCGCATGCTGGCCACGATGATTTGTGGAGTGCGATCTTCTGATTGCATTCGCCAGAGAACTTCCAATCGTCGTCCCATCGTTTCAACGCTGGGGCTCACTCGTTCGAAGGGCAAGGTTTCCCAGGCGGGGAACAACATGACTTCCCCTGCTGGCATAAATGCCTTGATGTCATCGGCAAGTTGCGCGGCCATGGTGCTTGTCGGGCAGGCGACGACAACTGGGCGTCGGCCTGAAAGTTGAGCGAGTGCAGCAATTGCGATACTGCGTGCTGCTTCGGGAACGGCCACGGTGCCATCGGGAGAACCGATGAGCGACATCAACGCCTTGTCGTCACGTAACAGAGTCGCAAGTGATTGAAGTGCTCCTGTTTGAGAAGTAATCATGCGCGACGACTCACAGTGAGTTGTACATGTTCATTGCTGCATCAACACCATCAATGATGATCTTCACAACGGCATCTGCTGCAACGTTGACAGCAACGTCAAGTGTTTGGCGTTCTGCGGCAGGAACTTTTGACAAAACGTGGTTTGCGCCTTGTTCTTTGTTGCTTGGTTTTCCGACACCAAGTCGAATACGAATGAATTCTTGAGTGCCGACGTGTGAAGTGATACTGCGTAATCCGTTGTGGCCACTAAGTCCGCCACCCTTTTTGATTCGGACAGTTCCGGGCTCAAGATCAAGCTCATCTTGGATAACGATGAGGGCATCAACTGATTTGAATCCGTAACGGCGCATTAATTTGCTCACTGCTTGGCCAGATTCGTTCATGAAGGTGGTGGGGAAAGCGAGAACTGCTCGTTTCCCTCCGGCTAGACGGACTTCAGCAACTAGCGCCGAGTCGCGACTGGCGCGTAGAGATTCGTTATGTCGGCGAGCGAGTTCGACGACGACTTCCTCGCCAACGTTGTGACGTGAACGGGCGTATTGCTTACCAGGGTTTCCGAGACCGATCACGAGAGCATCGAAAGTAGATGCGTTTGAGCCCGAGCGTGCGACTTCTTTTCCAGAGCGGCCAAAGAGGCCCACGAACTATCTCAGGACTTGGCTTTGTCGTCACCAGCGGCCGGGACAACTTCGGCAGCGGCGGGAGCGACTTCAGCCTTTGAACCAGCAATTGCAGTCACGATTGCCAATTCAGGATCACCAAGCGCACGGGTGCCCGCAGGCAACGTGATTTCGCCCAAGCGAATGACATCGCCAGGCTGCATGTTGGTGATGTCGACAGTGATCTCGCTTGGCATATTGGCTGGTGTCGTCACGATGTCGATGGTGTCTGATGAAGCGTCAACGAGGCCACCTTCGGCAAGAACAGCCTTAGCTTCGCCAACCAAGTGCACGGGAACCGAGATGGTGAGTTCTTCGCTCATGTTGATGCGCAAGAAGTCAACGTGAGCAACGGTGCGGCGAACTGGGTGACGCTGCATGTCTTTCACAACTGCGGGGTAGACGTTGCCGTCAACGCTGATTTCAAGAATCGTGTTTGATCCTGCAGCACCCGATAAGGCGTTGCGAAGATCGCGGCGTTCGATGAGAACCGAGATCGGGTCCATGCCTTGACCGTAAATGACGGCAGGAATTTTTTCTTCACGACGGAGGCGACGGGCAGCCGCGCTTCCGGTGTTACGGCCAGTTGTTGCTACGAGGGTGGTGGACATGACAAGACCTTTCATGCCGGACCCCATGGTCCGGATGTTCACAAACAGGTGCCAATGCTAGAGGCTTGGCAGGCGGGTTCCCACCCTGAACAGGACGAGGATCAGACGGGCAAGAGGGCGAAAAACCTCAGGCTTGGTTCTCTCCACCGAAGATTTCGCTCACACTGGTGTCATCGAAGACGGCAGCGAGGGCATCAGCAATGATCTTGCCAACCGACAGGACCTTGATTTTGTCGATATGAGCCTCGGGGGCCAGCGGCAAAGTATTGGTGAGAACGACTCGATCGATCCGCGAGTTACTGAGGCGCTCGACGGCTGGTCCTGACAAAACGCCGTGGGTCGCCATGGCCCAGACTTCGGTTGCACCCTTCTCAAGCAGCAAATGGGCGGCCGAAACGATGGTTCCGCCGGTATCGATCATGTCGTCGGTCAAAATGCAGAGGCGACCTTCGACCTCGCCGATGACGTCAAGGGCCTGAGCCACATTGGTGCTGCCTTTGGGGCGGCGCTTGTACACGAAGGCCAAATCGGCTCCGAGGTCGGCTCCGAGGTGCTGCTGCATACGCTCAGCAACCTTGATTCGTCCAGCATCTGGCGAGACGATGACCGGGTTCTTGGCATTGGCGCGGATGTATTGCTCGATGACTGGCATGGCGGTCAAGTGGTCGACTGGGCCATCAAAGAAACCTTGAATCTGTCCGCTGTGGAGGTCAATGGAGACCATGCGCTTGGCACCGGCCGCTTTGAAGAGGTCGGCGATGAGACGGGCGGTAATCGGTTCACGGCCTTCAGCCTTGCGGTCTTGACGGGCGTAACCATAAAACGGACACACCGCAGTAATGCGCTTGGCTGAAGCGCGCTGAGCGGCATCGATCATGATCAGTTGCTCCATGATGGAGTCATTGATCGAACGTCCGTCGCAGCCGAAATGGCTTTGCATAATAAAAACGTCGGAGCCACGGACACTTTCGCCAAATCGAGGGCGCACTTCGCCGTTGGCAAATTCAACCAAATTGTGCTCGCCGAGCTCAATACCTAGATAGCCCGCAACTTCTTGAGCGAGAGCCGGATGCGTGCGGCCCGAATACAGGGACATGCGCTTGGTTGTGACTTTGTCAATCTGGCTCAACGGAGACCCCCATGTACTTGCTGGCGTTAGGTGCGGTTTCTGAATCATAGAACGCACCAGTCGTCTGACTATCAGCGACTCGTGAACCAGACGATAAATGAGCAAATGGACCGACCTTGGCATTGTCGCCAATCTGCGAATTGACAGCGCTCGTACTCTCAATGGTGGTATTTGAACCGACGACGCAATTGTTCAACCGAGTGTTAGGTCCGATTTCGCAGCCTGAACCGATGCGTGTCCCACCCTGCAACATGGTTCCGGGGTAGAGCGTGACATCGCGTTCAATCTGAACGTCAACATCGATGAAGGTCTGACGGGGATCAAACATCGTGACCCCGTTCAATAACCAATGTCGATTTGTGCGGGAACGAAGTTCACGCTCGGCGAGAGCTAATTGCCAACGATCGTTGACTCCTTGTGTTTCGGGCGCATCAGCAACGACGGCACCAACTTGATGTCCCATGTCGGCTAACACGGCAACAACATCAGTCAAGTAATACTCAGACTGCGCGTTGTTTGGAGTGACGCGACGTAATGCTGGACCAAGTAGGTCACGGCGAAATGCATAAATGGACGTATTGATTTCCTTGATTTTGCGTTCATCGTCGGTGGCGTCGCGTTGTTCAACGATGCGCAAAACTCGACCATCTTTGGCACGGACAACTCTTCCGTATCCAGTGGGGTCATCAAGTTGTGCAACGAGCACAGTCGCAGCATGACCACTTGCCTCATGTTGCGCTACCAAATTGTCAATTGTTTCGCGTCGTAACAACGGAGTATCTCCGGGCAGAACCAGAATCGTTGACGTATCGTCATGTTCGGCTAGGCGCTCATCGGTCGGACTGTTTTGAACGATCTGATCAAGAGCAGTCAAACCAACGGTGACGGCATCACCCGTGCCACGCTGAACTAATTGCGAAGCAAACGAGGCGTTGGCCCAATTCGGTGAATCCGCGGTCACCCGAGAAGTCACTTGGTCGGCGCCATGTCCGACAACAATCACCGTTTGTGCGGGTTGGGCACCTGCCAATGAGTGAATGACGTGCATGACCATGGGTCGACCACAAATGAGGTGCAACGGTTTGGGTCGCTCAGACCGCATGCGAGTGCCTTCTCCGGCCGCGAGAACGATGGCGTATAACGACATCACAATGGCATATCACACGAGATCTGTGATTTCCCATTAGATCTCGCACTTGATCTCGCACTGCAGTGGCTCCGGGGAGAGGGCTCGAACCCCTATTCGCGGAATCAAAATCCGCCGTCCTACCATTGAACGACCCCGGAACGATCGGTGGCCTTGTGAGCTACCAACCGTCAACAAAGTTATCTGCATTCGGTCGAATTCAGCCGACTTTGAACCTGCCGTTTGGATAGAGGTCCTGAACTCGCTAGCGTGTGAGGTCTGTCATTGGAGAGGTCCTATGGGTTCGTTAATTAAAAAGCGACGTAAGCGCATGCGTAAGAAGAAGCACAAGAAGATGCTTCGCCGTACTCGCCATCAGCGTCAACGCAAGTAATTCACAACTTCTGATTTATTTGAATCACTGCCCGGTTCTGGTTTCAACGACCTGAGCTTCGGGCAGTGCTTCGCGTAATCCCTGACCCCCTGAGGACGCCAGATCGGCGATGAACCAGGTGGCTCCACTACCCGCAAGAGTTGGTATTCGACCAGTTGCCTCAATAATGCGGTCGCGCCATGTCACCAGTTGAGGTTCAACCACAAGTGCCGCCGGCTCAAGGTCGTTTGGTCCGTCGGCTTGAAGATGTCCGAGGGCATCCCACGCTTTGTAGACCAACGGGGTGCTGACGTGAAGCGGAGGAATGATGAGAGTGATGTTGCGATGTTCAATTGGCATGGGCTCGAGTACTTCGCCGATACCAGACACGCGTGCTTGACCGCCGACGATACAAAATGGAACATCGGCTCCGATTGCGGCGCTCGCTACGACATCAGCCGCCGATGTGCGTTTGGCCCAGCGGAAAATTGCTGCGGCATCAGAAGACCCACCACCGAGACCGCCACCGTGCGGAATGTTCTTGGTCACGATGACCCGTGCAGCGCGATCAACGAATGCGAGAGCGCGAGCAACCAAGTTGTCGGCATCGGCAGTAACGCCAGCGGCGTATGGGCCATTGAATTCGAGACCCGAATTTCCTGCGGTGATGTGCAACTCGTCGTGTAGGTCGAGAGTGGTCATCACTGCATCAATGAGGTGGTAGCCATCAGGACGCACGCCTGTGATGCGCAAACTCAAAGTGAGTTTCGCTGGAGCGAGTATGCGGTGCGGCGCTGAAGTCACGGACATATGTCTAGTCGTTGTAGGTGGCGATTCTTTATAGTCGGTGATTCTTTTGTATCTCGGTGGCGAGGCGCCCCCATTGGTGAACGTCAAGTTCTTCAGGGCGGGATTCGGGAGATACGCCGGCTTGCGCAAAATTTTCTGGGGTCGCGATGGCAGCCAATGATCGACGCAACATTTTACGACGTTGTCCAAAACCAGTTCGAATCACCTTAAACAGTTGCTGTGGTTCAATATGTGGTCCAACTGCCGGGGTTTCGCGACGAGTGATTTCGATAATACTTGATGTGACTTTTGGTCGCGGAATGAAAACACTTGGAGGAACATCGCCCAAGACGCGGGCAGTTGCCCAATAAGCAACTTTGACACTGATGGCACCGTAGTCGGAGGAGCCGACACTTGATGCCAAGCGAAGAGCAACTTCTTTTTGCACCATGACAACAAAGCGAGATATTTGTGGGATCGCATCGAGTAAATCTGCAACGAGTGGAGTGGCGACGTTGTAGGGCAAATTGGCAACGACTACGGCTTTACTGCCCGGTGGAATTAATTCGTTCCAATCGAGTTCAAGTGCGTCACCGACAACTACCGAAACATTTGGCAGGTCTTTAACGACATCGCGTAGAACCGGAGCGATTCCATGATCAATTTCAATAGCCGTAATACGCGCTCCAGTTTCGGCGAGGGCAAGAGTAAGCGAACCAAGACCTGCACCAATTTCAACGACGTGATCATTGGCACTGACGTTTGCCATGCGGGCGATACGTCGAACTGTGTTGGGATCAGAAACGAAGTTTTGTCCGAAGGCGCGACGAGGTGCCAAGCCATGGCTCGCCAACAGCTCGGTGATATCGCGATGTGAATGGGTCACGAGTGATCTCAGAAACTGATGTTCACGGGGACAGGCGCATCAATGAGATCGGCGAGCTCTAAGAAGACATCGGTATGAATCAAGATGATGTTGTTGCCGGGAAGGGCCTGAATTGAAACGTTGTTGCATTCAAGGCTGCGACCGTTATTGAGATTGGTGACCGTGATGATTGCGCCAATGAGTGCATGAGGTGTTGCGCACGGACGAAGTCCGAGCAAGTCACCCTGCCAACGAATATATGAAGCGGTGCCTTTGACGTTTGAACCAGATGGGGGTGCGGGCACGTTGACGGTGATGATTTCGGGGGCTTGTGAAGCGTTGTTTTCGGGAAGGAATGCGGGCTCGGCAGGTTCGGATTCAGTGGGGGCGACCGAGACGGCGGTCGCCAAGGTACTTGTGGTGTTCACCGAGGACGATGAGTTGTTGCTCAATAGCAGGAATGCAGGAACCGCAATCAAGGTGATTACGGCGGCAACTACGAGGCGACGGCGTTCGGCGAGAGTCATCATCAGTGAATTCAGGTTATGAAGTCAGTAGCGGGAACGCAATGCAGGCATTGTGCGTCGTGACACGGGCCATCTCAACAGGGTTGATGTGCTTCAAATCGGCGACATGTGTTCCGACCACGGCAACATTGGCTGGTTGATTGGTGCGACCACGGTGAGGGACTGGTGCCAGGTAAGGGCTGTCGGTCTCGACCAAGATGCGATCAAGTGGACACAGCGTGGCGGCTTCGGCGACGTCTTTGGCGGTCTTAAAAGTCACGATCCCAGAGAAACTCAAAAAAGCGCCGATATCTAAACATCGGCGCGCTTCATCTGGCCCTCCGGTAAAGCAGTGAAAGATTGTTTGTTCTGGAGTGCCTTCAGCCTGCAAAATATCGAAGGTGTCATCCCATGCATCGCGAGTATGAATAATGAGTGGCAAGTGATATTGGTGCGCTAATTGAATTTGCGCAGCGAATGCGATTTTTTGTTCGTCCCGCGCTGAATGCTCGTAGTAATAATCAAGTCCCGCTTCACCAATAGCGACAACACGGGGCGACGAAATAAGATTAAGAATTGTGTCAACGCCATGAACTGCTTCATGTGGGTGTAGTCCGACGCTGGCCCAGACATCGTCAAACTGATTCGCACATTCAATGGCCGCACGTGACGAATCTTCATCGCATCCCACGGTGATGAAGCGTGAAACTTTGGCGGCACGAGCATTTTCGAGAACGCCGATTGTGCCCCCGAGGTCTTTGGCACCTTCACCGCGATAGCGATCTTCGTCCAAATGGCAGTGAGTGTCGGTCCACATAAAATTCTGCGAACGTTTTCAGTCGAGTTTGCGACGGGGGAAGAGTGGTTCGCCTTTATCGATCGTTGCACCGCCGGGGTAGCCGCCCCACGTCACCGATGACGGCACGCGCTGATCGCTGACTTGTCCAGGCATGCCGATTCGTTCCCAAATGGTTTGCATGGTGTCGGGGATTGCTGGTGAAGCAAGGATGCACACGATGCGCAGAGCTTCGAGCGCATCGCCCATCACTGCATCGACCTCTGGACCTGGTTCGGCTTTCCACGGTTCATTGTTTTCGAGGTGAGCATTAGTTGCTCGAATGAGTTGCCACGTTGCTTCAAGTGCTCGACTTGGTTGAACATCGGCCCAACGAGACATCGTTTCTGTGACCGCTTCGGCAGCAGCGCTCGCTAAAGGACTATCGGCACGTGGCGCTGGGGCAATGCCGTTGCACTTTTTGCCGACGACAGTTGCAACGCGGCTCAATAAGTTGCCAAGGTTGTTAGCAAGGTCAGAGTTATAACGACCAATAAGTCCTTCATAGGTGAAGTCACCATCGGCACCATACGGGGTTTCGGCAAGAACGTAATAACGGAATCCGTCGAGACCGATGTCGTCAATGAGTTCGAGTGGATTGACAACGTTGCCCGTTGTCTTTGACATTTTTTCGCCGCCGACAAGTAGCCAACCCCCGACCGCCCAACCCTTCGGTGGTTCGATGCCAGCCGACATCAACATTGCCGGCCAATACACGCAGTGGAAGCGAATGATGTCTTTGCCGATGAGGTGATAATCAACAGGCCAATGTTTGTTGAAGTTGGCGTCGTCGGTTCCGTAACCAATAGCGGTGATGTAGTTCGCGAGCGCATCAAACCACACGTACGTGATGTGCTTGTCATCCCATGGCAATGGAATACCCCACGAGAAACTGGTGCGGCTAATACTGAAATCAAGAAGGCCTTGCTTAATAAAGCCAATGACTTCGTTCATGCGATAGTCGGGCACGATGCTGCTCGGATGATCGGCATACCACTGCAGTAAGCGATCGCCATAGCGCGACAAACGGAAGAAGTAGTTCTCTTCTTCGACATGCTCAACGGGCTTTTTGTGGATCGGGCAATTTCCTTCAACAAGATCGTCTTCGGTGAAATACGCCTCACAAGGAACGCAGTACAACCCGCTGTACTTGTCGAGTTCAATATCTCCGTTGTCGTAACACGCTTGCAAGAGTTTTTGTACGCCGATGCGGTGACGCTGTTCGGTTGTGCGAATGAAGTCGTCATTGCTGATGTTGAGCTTCTTCCATGCATCAGCGAAAAGTGGTGCGATCGAATCGGCAAAAGCAAGCGGTTCCATGCCAGCGGCATCGGCGGCCTGTTGAATTTTCAGGCCATGCTCATCGGTGCCGGTTAAGAAATGGACTTGATCACCAGTGAGGCGGTGCCAACGCGCGAGAGCATCGCCAATAATGGTGGTGTAAGCGTGGCCGAGGTGCGGCTTGGCGTTGACGTAATAGATCGGCGTCGTGGCATAAAAGCCGTGTGACGAATTTTCAGAGGGTGTGACCACGACCTTGAGGCTACGACCTCACTAGCGTTACTTTCATGTCAATTGAGGATCTGGGGAATGTTGTTGGGGAAGCCGACATGGCCGACCCTCGTTTCGAGTTTGATCGCGCTACCCAAATTTTTCGAGAGCAATCACTCGATAGTTCAGTGGCGTATTCAACCAAAGTGCATCCCGGCTGGGACATCATGGGCAACGCCAACGGGGGATATTTGTTGGCGTTAGTTGGACATGCCCTGTCGGATGCAACTGGACGACCCGATTGCATCACCATTACCGCGCATTACCTAGCGCCGTGTCCGGCCGGAGACGCGCGTATCGTCGTGACGCCAGTGCGATCTGGTCGACGTTTTGCTACGGCAACGGCGTCATTGTTTTTGTTGACAGATGCGGGTGAAATAGAAATTATTCGGGTGCTGGCCACTTTGGGAGATCTCGCTCATGATCCGGGTGGACCGTCGCATATGGATGAGCATTCAACGTTTCCACCGCGGGGATTGTTGCCATTTTCGCAATGCGTCGGCATGGCCGAATCGGCATCATCCAATTTTGCCTACATTCATGGTCGGCTCGGCACTCGAGCAAATCCTGGCGATATTCATTTCCGTGACGGCAAGAAATCTGGTCAGGCATTGATTCGCGGATGGTTTGCGTTTAACGATCAACGTCCAATTGATACACGAGCGTTGTTGTTGGCAAGCGACGCATTTCCGCCATCAGTTTTCAATCTTGATTTACCGACTGCATGGGTGCCAACCATTGAAATGACTGTGCATACTCGAGCGATTCCGGCACCAGGGCCGGTGGCGTGTATTTTTTCAACGCGGTTCGTACAAAATGGATTACTTGAAGAAGACGGCGAGATGTGGGATTCGCGAGGCGTCTTGGTGGCGCAAAGTCGCCAGATTGCATTAGCTCCGCGACAATAAAAGTTGAGCAGCTTTGCGGTTGTCCTTGCGGCCAAGGGCAAGAATGCTGAAACAGAGTCCAAGCGCTAGACATATTTTCTTGGGCGAATAACGAAAGCGTGACTGCGAACGAATCCGCATGCCCGAAAATCGCACAATGGGGTACGAACGCTCAAGGGCAATCTGTTCAAGTTCAGCATCTGGGTTAATAGCGACTGAGTATTTGGTTGATTCAAGCATCGGCAGGTCACTTGCTGCGTCGCTATATGAATAGCTGTGCGACAAGTCATAGCCGAGGTCACGGGCGAGTTCCATGATCGCCACAACCTTGCCACTTCCGTAGCAAAATGGGCCGATGATCTCGCCGGTGTAACGCCCGTTGACAATTTCGCTTTTGGTTCCAATACCACCGGTCATTCCGAGTGCTGCTGCAAGTGGTTCAACGATTTCTGCAGGAGATGCAGAAACGATGTACGTGGGACGGCCAGCGCGATGGTGTGAACGGATGATCTCGAGAGTTTCGGGTCGAACATTGGACACGATTTTCGGGATGACGTCAGCAGCAAGACTTTGAAGTGTCTGGGCATCTTGACCCTTGATTGCTCCCAAAATTCGTTGGCGCACCTTCAACGTTTTCCCATCAGTTGCTCCAGATGTTCGAAACGTCAATGCCTCCCAGGCGTCATGGAGTAACTGGTTCGTGCTGAGGTGCCCTGATTTCCAAGCAACACCAGCGAGAGTAAAAACCGAAGATCCAGGGATCATCGTGCGGTCAAGATCGAAAAACGCCGCACCTTGAATTGATGGGTCTTGATTCAGGTCGGGATCTGCTGGAATCTGATTGGTGACTCGTCGAGTGTCCACGCATTGATTAAGCCACAATCTGATGGACTTCAGTGGGAGGAAATCCAAATCGTTACTTGCGCTTAATCTGCAATTTTACGGCTGTTAGTTATTTCGACAGCCCGGTTGTAAGCCGACTTTTTTGGTACACCCAAAATGTGAGCGACTGCGGTCGCAGCATCTTTTGACGAGGCTCCACCTGCAAGTTCGGCAATTAACAAGCGGTCAATGTCATCAGCAGTTGGCGGGGGAGAATCGGGGGCGCCTTGTACAACCAGGACAAATTCGCCCTGTGGTTCGTTGGTGCCGTAATGGTCGACGGCTTCGCCCAAAGTTCCGCGCCACACTTCTTCATGAATCTTGGTGAGTTCTCGACACACAGCAACTTGGCGTTCTGGGCCACACGCAACCGAAAGATCGACGAGGGTGCGATGTAGACGATGTGGGGCTTCGTACAAAATGACCGTGCGCCTTTGTATCGCAAGTTCATTGATGTGCGCGGCGCGCTCCTGGCCGCTGCGTGCAATAAAGCCGTCAAAGATAAATCGGTCGGTCGGTAGGCCGCTGATGATCAGTGCCATGATGAGAGCGGCCGGACCCGGGATGGCGCTCACGTTGTGTGCAGCATCAATGGCGGCGCGTACGAGACGCGAACCAGGATCACTGATCCCAGGTGTTCCTGCATCGGTGACCAAGCAAACGTCACGACCTTCGTTCAGTGCATCAAGCACTCGCGGAATTGCTGCATGTTCGGTGTGGTCATCGACGCGCATCAGGGTGGCTGCAATGCCGAGATTGTGCAGAAGCAAACCAGTGCGCCGGGTATCTTCGCAACATACCAAGCCAGCATTGGTGAGTGCTTCAATCGCGCGGGGCGAAATATCACCCATATTTCCAAGTGGAGTGGCTACCAAAATGAGGTTGCTCATCGTGACGTCGGTTCGTTGTCGTCGTTTGTGTTGTGGTTGTTATCGCTATCGCGCACTTCAATTTTGTTGCCGACGTTGATGCCCCAGCGTGCAAATGCTCCTTTTTCGGCTTCGATCACTGTCCGTGCATGCCACACAGGCGCACCAAGTCGCATCTTGTGCATGTGCACAGTTTTGATGACATTGCCATCGGCATCGAGATATGCGACATCAATTGGAACGCGCATACCAAACGTATGCACCCAACGACAGTTAGGTATAACGAAGGCACCCTCGATGCGGGTTTTTCCGGATAGTCCTTTGCGACGAGTCGCACGATCGTTAGCAATGTCGGCACTTGCTAATACGCGTCCATCAGTGACGAGCCACGCTGAATGTGCTGTCATGACTCGCCTCCTTGATTGTGCAGTAATCGGCTCGTGAAAGTTGAAACTGAGACAAATTTAGACGTTGAAGCGGAACTCCATCACGTCACCGTCTTCAGGGTGGTATTCCTTGCCTTCAATGCGAATTTTGCCCACGTCTTTGGCTTTGTTCCAGGCACCAATCTCGAGCAGTTCATCCCAGTGGATCACTTCTGCCTTAATGAAGCCACGCTGGAAGTCGGTGTGGATACGGCCGGCGCATTCGGGTGCGCTTGAACCGGCATAAAAGGTCCAGGCACGAGTTTCTTTTTCTCCTGTTGTGAAATAAGTACGTAGTCCAAGCAAGTGGTAGGCGCTGCGCACCATACGGAACAATGCGCCCTCGCCAAGTCCGAAACCTTCAAGCATTTCGGCGCGCTCGACCGGATCAACGATTGTCGCTGCTTCGGCTTCAAGTTGCACACACATACCGATGACTTCAACGTTGGCGCCAGCAGTTGAAAATTCATCGCGCACGATTTTTTCAACATCCGGAATTTTGTCAAGTTCGTTTTCGCCGACATTCACAACGGCGAGTACAGAACGGTTGGTCAATAAGAAATATGGCTTGAGCGTTTCGCTCCACTCTTCCTTGAGTCCAGCACGATACAAGGGGAGTCCTTGGCTGAGCGCGTCGTAAGCGGCCTGCAATGCCTCAAGTTCGCCGGCGGCGGTTTTATCAAGTTTGGCTTGGCGGGTCGCTTGGTTGAGTCGCTTCTCAACAGTTTCAAGGTCGGCCAATGCAAGTTCAATTTCAACAACGCGTAAGTGCTCGAGCGGATCGGACGGACCAGGCACATCATCATCTTCAAAAGCGCGCAAGACAAGAACAATTGCATCGACTTCACGAATGTTGGCCAAGAACTTGTTGCCGAGGCCTTCGCCTTTGCTGGCGCCCTCAACGAGCCCACCAATGTCAACAACTTGAACCGAAGCATGGATCAGCGATTTGGTTTTAGACATGACACCGATTCGGTCAAGTCGATCATCGGGGACCTTGGCGACTCCGATATTGGGATCTTTGGTCGCAAAGGCGTACGGGGCAGCAAGTGCGCCTCCGCCAGTGAGAGCGTTGTACAGCGAACTTTTGCCCGCGTTGGGGAGACCGACTAATCCGAAGCGTTCCATGACGCTAGGCAGGCTACCGACCACCGCACTCGGTCAAGGCATCCACACAGTTGAACATGAAACTCAACTCTTTAGTCATGACGACAATCGCCTCAATCTTTGGACTGCTGACTGTTGCACAGATCAGTGCGGAGCGGCCAGTGCTTGCTGAACCTCAGCCGTGTGTGACATATCAAATTGAAGGCACGATTGATGCCCCTGAGACCTTGTCCCTTGACCAAAAGCGTGAGGCCAAGGTGTACGTGCATTTTGGCGACAAGCCATTAGCGCGTCACCAAGTTTTCGCGAGTTTTACGGGAGCGTTGGGTGAGATTTTGGGCGAACCAGTCTTGCTCGTGACTGATGAGTCGGGCCGAGCAACCGTTGAAGTGCTTCAAGGTGCAACCAGCGTTGCGTTTATGACCGAAAGTCCAGCCCCAGAGAACTGCTCGGCGAGCATCGGGGTGGAGCGAGAACCAGTGATTGTTGCTGCAACAATTCCGGTTCAACCCTCGGTAGATGGACCAGTTGGGCAAAACAATTCGGTGACGTACGACGAAATTTCGGGGCCAGTCGTCGAGCCCAAGATTTCCGAACTGTCGTTCGAAGTTACCGAACTTGCCCACACCGGACCGATTTCACGAGGGGTTTTGGCAGTATCGGTGGTTGTCGCCGGAGCAGGAATTGGGTTTGGACTGGGTCGGGGACGTCGGTTTGTACGGGGGTGAAGGTAAAAGTTTTGGTTTCATGTCCGCTCGAGTTCGTTCTGGCGACTCGGGCTGTAGGCTCTTATACCTATGTCAAAGAAGACCAAGAAGCGTAAGGCCAGGCTCCGCCGCTCAAAGGCGAACCACGGCAAGCGCCCCAACATGGGTCGCGGCTGAGGTCAATCTTTCTCGTTTCACCTGATCGTCCGGTCTCCCGGTACCAAGGTACGGGGTAGATATCTCACCGAGTCTCGTTTGGACTCATCAAATCATTCACCTGTTCAAGGGATGTCATCGTCATGACAACAAT
>CAMDER010000003.1 GCA_945896935.1 Bifidobacterium breve
TTTAACTTCTATATTTCGACTGCGGTATGGGGAGCAACCATGGGAGTCCCCTTCAACAATGCGGCAATCTGACTTCCGTCAAGTTCGAGTTGATTCATCTGTTCAATTGACCTTCGCCCGGAGAGACTACGCATGAGTTCATAGCGAGAAACTCCTGAATCGGATAGTTCTTGAGCTCGACCAGGTGCGATTGTGTCGACCATGTTCAGTAAATATCCCAAGGCGACGTCGACGGCTGCTGAATCTTGTGCACCGGCTCGTCCAACTGCATGGCGCAAATCGTGTTCGTGAGCGATGGCGTCCATCACGAGTTGAGAATTAACGGGACTGGGGATGTGGGGTAATACAACATCAAATTCTGCTGCGGTTGTCAGAAAGATATCTGCGAGCTGGGAGAGCGATTCACCTTCATGGCGATCAACTTGAGCCTGTGTCCACGCTTCAGTCCCGACACCTTCCATACGTCCAGCCAAAATGTCTTCGGGTATACCGACAATATGTGAGATCAAACTGCTGACTTCCCAATCTGGACAAAGTGGAACTGACAAAGACGCTTGAGATTCGGGGATCTCACGAACCAGACTCACAATTCGGCTACGAAATTCAAGGTAGGCCTGCACCACTTCGGCATCAGGTAAAAGAAAAGTCATAGCGCAGTATGCCATGTCGTTTGCCAGTGATACGAAATCGGGATGCGTTTGTTAAATACTGGCTGAGAGAAATCCGGTATCAAAACACTGCTGACGCATCTGAAATGATCGCCGATCAGTTTTGGGATGCTCTACAACAACTGAATTAGTGTTCTTCATATGTTGTCGGCCTTCTTCTTGAGCTTCGGTGTTATTTTTGTGGCCGAACTTGGCGACAAGAGTCAGTTAATGGCCATGGCGTTTGCGGCGCGTTATAAGGCCTTGCCAGTTCTTATTGGAATCTCAATTGCCACTGCGGTGACGCATGCAATGAGCGTTGCGCTTGGTGCTGTTGTCGGTTCACGTTTACCTACTGATGCAATTGCAATTATCGCCGGCATTGCGTTTTTGTTTTTCGCCGTGTGGACGTTGCGAGGTGATGAACTGAACGAAGAAGAAGCCGAAGCCGCGCAAAAGAACACTCGCAATGCGGTTGTCGCAGCAAGCATTGCATTCTTCTTGGCCGAGCTTGGCGACAAGACAATGTTGGCGACAATCACTTTGGCAACAAAAGAAGACGTATTTGGTACGTGGCTCGGTTCAACGCTCGGAATGGTCTCAGCAGATGCGCTTGCAATTTTAGTCGGCTACCACTTGGGTTCACGTTTGCCCGAGAAAACCATTCGTTACGGTGCCTCAACTCTTTTTGTGATTTTTGGAATTTTGTTGATTGTGCAAGGCGTGTAAGCATTAATGAAAAGTGGGCTAACCGAGCAAGTCTTCGGCTGCCTGGCGCACTTGCCAGTCGCGATCTTCGAGAGCGACTTTGAGAGCCATTTCAACTTCTGGCGAATCAAATGGGGCGAGCGCAAGAACGGCTCGTCGACGAATAGCGGGTTTGTCTTGACACGCGTTCAAGATTGCGGGAAGACCAGATTCATCACCAATTGCACCTAATGCTGCAACTGCAGCCTCGCGAACCAACGCATCATCATGATGAAGGACAAGTCGAATTAACTCGTTCATGATTTCGACGCGGGCACTTTCATGTTCGCCGCAAGCCCACGCTGCCATCTCAATAACTTGTGATTCTTTGTCGTTGAGTAATGGAACTAAATCAAAAGTGTTCAAGGTCGCAGCGAGTTCGGCAACACGAATACGAACTTGAGGATCAGTGTCACTGACAAAAGTCTGCAGCACCTCGTTGGTGAGTTGGTCGATTCGAGCGAGTGCTCCTAAGGCTGCCTCACGGATTGAACCATGTTCATGCGACAGCGATTGTTGAATCAATTGTGAGTCGCCAGTGTGTCCAGCAATCACGATCGCTCGACGAAGTTCGGCGATTTCTGGGCTGTCGGAAGCACTCACAGTCGTGAAATGACATTCGTAACGAGGAACGACAGCACAGTGGCGATCACGATGGCGGCCACAATTCCACCGATCAATGCAATGGCGCCGAGACCAGTTGCATCCAAAACTTTTCTCGCCACGGTTTCGCTGATTTCAGGTGCCGGTGCATTCAGTGGGTTTGACTGATCGAGCAGAGGTTGTGAGTTTTGCGCCAATTCAGAGTCGGTGCGTGGCGAAGTGGGCAAATTTCTGGCAGGCTTGCGCCACCCGATAACGAGCAGTGCCAACATGGCTAAGCCAGCGATGAGGCCAAGGCGGGTGGAGATTTCAGTGAGTGACACGCAGACAGAAAAGGTACTCGCCCCACAGGTGGTTGCGCCGTCGTTACGCGCTCAAGTTGTGGCGATTCCTTTTGTGACAGTCGCTTTTTTGCTCATCGTGACGATTCTCATTGCCATGGTTTGGCCGCTGCAAAGATATGAAACTGCCCCGGGGCGAGCGACCTTGGTGGGTTCGAGGCTCAGCATTGATGGTTCCCAAGTTGTGGTGTATCGGCCCGAGCGCGGAGTTCGTTTTGTGACTGCGCTTGGGACTCAATTGAATCCGTTGCAGGCATTTATGGGCTGGGCTGACCCATTTGTGAACGTTTTGACCTGTGAAGAACGTTTTGGTGATTGCAATCCAATTCAAAGCCGCGAAGTGCAGTTGGGGGCGATGGCTAATGCCAAAGAAATAGCCGTATATATCGCGTTGTCGTATCTTGGTTTTGCTGCGACCTTCCAAGAAGGTCCTGCTCAAGTGGCAGGTTTTGACGCGTCCGTATGTCCCGATGATGCTCCTCAACAAAGAGCATGCAAGGTACTTGCGGTGGGTGACGTCATTACATCGATTGATATCGGCGACGGGCCAATTGAGGTCTCTGTCATTACAACGTTGTCTGAAGTACTGAAAAACGCCAAATCTGGAGATATTGCGATTCTCGAGGTGATCCCGCTCACTAGCGATGGACCAGGGACTCTGAAAAGCGTTGAAGTTGAGCTGCTTCAGAGTCCAGACGATGCCACGCGAACTTTGATTGGGTTTAGCGCTCGAGACACTCGAACGGTGCAATTGCCGTTCACTGTCAACTTTGAAACCGACGAGATCGGTGGACCATCAGCGGGTTTGTCCTTCACCTTGGCGCTGATTGACAATTTGACGCAAGGCGAACTCGTTCCGCCTCAAGGGGTCGCAGTGACTGGGACCATTGAAGATGATGGGACTGTCGGGGCAATTGGTGCCTTGGTCCAGAAGTCGATCGCTGTCAAAAAATCAGGTGTCAAATACTTCTTAGTGCCAACAGCTCAAGGCCCAGACGACATCGCGGCGGCCCAAGCGGCGGTTGGGGCCGCCGTCAAAATCCTTCCCGTTGCCACCCTGGACGAAGCTTTGACAACTCTCATCGAGATCGGTGGGGATCAGGTCATCGCGCCGGTCAAGTAAGGGTGAAGTGACAAGGAATTTGGGCAAAAGCCCTGATTGCCACCCTTAATCCACCGATATTTCGTAATCTCTTCTGAATGGCTATCTCTTTTTCGCGACCCGACCCCTCGTCGCCGACCGCCGTCGCCGGCGCCACCTTCCCTTCTTCTCGTCGTGGTTTTGACCAGAACGAGGTCCGTGACTTTTTGCGGATGGTTTCGGCTGAAATCTCACGCCAGCAAGAACGCATCACTTTCCTCGAGCGTGAGCTACTGAATTCTCAGCAGGCCGGATCTGCCCCGCAGATTGAGGTCAACGAAGAAACGATTACCGAACTCCTTGGCGAAGAGACTGCCCGCATTGTGCAAGCTGCTCGTGAGGCTGCGGGCAAGATCAAGGTTCGTTCTGAAGAAACTGCGACGCGACTCGTTCGTGAAGCCACCGATGAAGCAGCCCGCGTTCGCGAAGATGCCGAACTTGAGGCGGCCCGAGTCCGCCAAGATGCGGCATCTGATGCTGAAGCCGAAATCTTGATGGCCAAGCAACAAGGTCGCGACATGGTGAATGAAGCTCGTGCTTATCGCGAACGAGTTCTTGCTGATGTTGCGCGGCGTCGCGAATTAGCTCGTGAGCAAATTGAAGATTTGATGCACGGTCGTGATCGCATCGTTCAAGTGTTTGACCGCGCCCGTATTGCAACCGAAGATGTGTTGCGCGAACTAGATGATGTTGCCGAAGAACCAAGTGAATTCGTTAATTTGGCGCCAACAACTGGACCGATTCCGATCATTGTTCAAGCCGATGAAATTGAAGCTCGCGAGGCAATGCGACCTGCGGTTTCGTCTGCTCCAGTCTTTGCCCCATACGACCAAGATGAAGATGTTGCGGTCATGGCCGAAGAAGTCGTCATTGATCGTTCTGCGTTGATTGAAGACGTTGTCGTTATTGAAAAGCCTGTTGTTGAAGACGAAACTCCGATCGCTCCTGTGGTTGAACTTGTTGTCGAAGCACCGGTGTCAAACGTGGTTTCGCTTTTCGCCCGCCAAGAAGTGCAAGTCGTTGACACGGATGATGAAGATCTTGATGACGGAGATGATGTCAATGATCCGCCACTTGTGATTGTTGAACCCAGGGCAAGGGTCGCCGTTCCGCCAGCCGATGATATTTTCGCTAAGTTGCGTCGTTCCGGAGCGGATTCGGTTGCCAAAGAAGTTGCATCAACTCAAGTCAAAAAGGCTGAGCCGAAAAAAAAGACCACTGAAAAAGTCGTTGGAAAGACGGCTGAAAAGGTCGTTGAACCAGTCGTTGAAAAGACGGTTGAAGAAATCGCAGCTCCAACGCCTTTTGAACTTCGCGATGAGGCTCTCGCCCCAGTTATTGCCGCAATGTCGCGTCGATTAAAGCGAATACTCGCTGATGAGCAAAATGAAGTTCTTGATATTTTGCGCGGAAAGCTTCCAGTGAAAACTCTTGATGCCATTGTTGGACCGAAAGTTGATCACTCGGCGCGCCTGATTGAGGCGCTTGAAGCCTCATTAAAGGCCGCTGCTTCGGCTGGCGCTCAGTCTTTGAGCGACGCATCGGACAAAGAAGTTCAAAAAATGGTTGCGACACAAATGGCGTCGATTAATGAGTACGTCATTGCAACGGTGGTCGTACCTTTGCGTGAACGTTTGAGTCGAAGCATTTCTCAGGCTTCGGGCGACAATGCCGAACTCACGTCGCTCGTGCGATTGGTGTATCGCGAGTGGAAAAATCAGCATGTTGATAACCAAGTTGACAATATTGCCCAGACCTCATTTGGGCGAGGTGCTTTTGCTGCGTTAACACCAGGTGAGAAAATTTGTTGGAAGGTTGATCCCAACGGACCAGCCTGTGCTGACGCTGAAGATAATTCGCTTGCGGGATTTGTCGGTGCAGGTGAGGCTTTCCCCACGGGTCACACCCTCGCGCCAGCCCATGCTGGCTGCCGCTGTGCGCTTGTTCAGCAATAGAACTAGTCTTTCCGTGTGAAACCTTCTTCGGACTTACCTCGTAGCCCGCGTCGCCCCAGAAACCCCAATCAGCCCGCATGGATGTCAAAGGGTCGGATTGCACTTTTTGTCGTTGCCGCGGTTGTCCTCGTTCTCTTTTTGTCGGCACGCACTCTCGCCAACTTCTACGTCGACTTGTTGTGGTTTCGGTCTGTTGAGCGTGGCAACGTCTTTTGGACCGGAATCAAGACCAAGATTTTTCTGGGGGCGATCTTCAGCGTTGGCTTCGCCATTGTTTCCTTTATTAGCTTGACCCTCGCCGAACGTCTGTCTCCGAAAGAACTTCCAACCGGACCCGAGCGTGAAGTGGTTGAGCGATTCAAGATGATCGTTGGACGGCGTACCCGCTTATTGCGAATCGCAATTTCAGTTTTATTTGGTTTGTTGGTTGGCTTGCCCGCAATGGCGCAATGGCAGGACTGGTTGCTTTTTAAGAATTCGCAATCGTTCGGAATCAATGATCCGTTGTATGGCGTTGACGTTGGGTTCTATGTATTCAGACTTCCGTTTTTGACATTCATGGTCGACTGGGCATTCGCTGCTGCCGTAATGATCACGCTTCTCACTGTTGTGATGCATTTTTTGAATGGTTCCGTTCGCGTGCAAACGGCTGGCGACCGAATCTCTAAAGGGGCGCGGATTCATCTCAGTGTCCTCTTCTCGATCATCGCTGTCATTAAGGCCGCTGATTATTGGTTGCAGCGTTTCGAATTAACCGTTTCAGGCCGAGGCGTTGTTCAAGGAGCTACTTACACCGATGTGAACGCGCAACTTCCGGCGATCAACTTATTGATCTTGGTGAGCTTGCTTGTGGCAGTTCTCTTTTTGTCGGGCATTCGATTTGGCGGTTGGCGATTACCACTGTTGTCGATGGCACTTTGGGTGGTCGTGGCCATAGTTGCCGGAACTGTTTATCCAGCAGTGATTCAACGTTTCGTCGTTCAGCCAAATGTGACAACACGCGAATATGCCTATATCGGTCGAAATGTCACCGCAACGCGCGTTGCCATGGGAATTGACAAAGTTGAAACGATTTCTTTGACATCAGGGACAGTGACTGATGCGGAAGTCGCTCAGGATCCCGCTCCTTTGGCTGACTCACGTTTACTTGACGTATCAGAAATGAAAGATCGCTACTCGCTTGACCAAGGACTTTTTGCGTTCTATGCGATTAACGATCTTGACGTTGATCGCTATGACGTCGCCGGCCGTTCGCAGCAGACGATGGTTGCCGCTCGCGAACTCAACCCAGACGGTATTCCAAACAAAACTTGGGTATCCAAGCATTTGATCTATACCCACGGTTGTGGTGTTGTTGCGGCAAGTGCCTCGCAAATTACTTCTGACGGTCGCCCGATTTACCAGGAGATCGCTACTGAAAAACCGCAGTTGTATGTGGGAACACAACAGCCCGGTTACGCAATTGTCAATACGAAACAAGTTGAACAAGCGTGTCCGGATACAGATGCGTCCCCCTATGAAGGTTCAGGTGGAATCGTTCTTGATTCGGCGACAAAGAAACTTGCTTACGCAATTCACTTTGGTGAATTCAACTTGTTCGGTTCAAGTTTGATTACCAAAGAATCTCGCCTCATTGATGTTCGAGATGTGAGTGACAGAGTTTCAAAGGTTGCACCTTTCTTGCACCTTGATGCCGATCCGTACCCTGTTGTTGACGGCGGAAAAGTTCTCTGGGTCATTGATGCGTTCACGACCACATCCCGTTACCCGTATGCACAAGAAGCCAATACCGACAACCTCACTGCAGGCTCGGGCCTGAAGCACAATTTTAATTATGTACGCAACAGTGTGAAGGCCGTTGTTAATGCCTATGACGGCTCAGTGGTTTTATACGTCGTTGATCCAACCGACCCAATTGTGCGAGCATGGTCAAAAGCCTTCCCCGGACTCTTTACGTCAGCCGATCAAGTTCCAGCGACATTGCGGGAACACTTCCGTTATCCCGAAGATCTTTTCCGAGTGCAGACGAATCTTTATGGTCGTTATCAGTTCACCGACACCGATGCATTCTTCAATCGTGACTCAGCATGGAGCGTCGCCCAAGCGGCTCAACGTCAGCCAGAAGTTGCAGTGACGGCTGCTGGTGACGTCAGTGCAGCGACAGGTGCAACATCACAAGCAGACACCGGCAACGTGGCCGATGCAAATGTGGCGCGTTTCGAGCCGTATTACACCTTGTTCCATTCGCCCGACACGGTCGGGTCAACTGTTGCGCCGACCTTTTCATTGATTCGCCCGTTTGTTCCGTTCTCATCAGATGACACGCGAAAAGAACTGCGTGCGTTCATGGTGGTTTCAAGTGATCCTGAAACATATGGCCAACTCAAGGTTTACAAGTATGACGGCACTCTGCCGGCAGGACCGGCAACGGTGTCCGCCGAACTGAGTAGTAACCCAAGTATTTCGCCGGTCATCACGTTGCTGAACCAACAGGGCTCACGAGTCATTCTTGGTCAACTGCAGGTTGTTCCGATTGGCCAAGGCTTGATTTGGGTTCAGCCGTTGTATGTGCGACCTGATGAGACTGGTTCAAAGCAAGTGTTCGTGCGACGAGTATTGGCATGGTACGACGGCGAAGCAGTCATCGGCGACACTTTGACCGAAGCGATCAATCGCCTTTTCCCGAAAGCCAAAGTCAACCTCGGTGAAGTTGTGGGTGACTCTGATTCAAACATTGACACCGACACTGAAACTGATACTGGTTCCGGAACGGATACCGGCACTGATCCAGGTACCACGACAGGAACCGATACCGCAACGACTGATCCAGTTGTGTTGCTTGAAGAGGCGCAGACATTGTTTGACGAAGCCGATGTTGCCTTACGCGATGGTGACCTAGGTACTTATCAGAGCAAGGTCGACGAGGCCCAGGCGTTAATTGCCAAGGCTTTATCTCAACTGAGCGCCTAGAACTCAAAGTAGTGACGTGAGTTGATCAACGCTTTTTGTTGATCAACTCAACAACTTCAGCCAAGTCTTGACGGAAGGCAATTTGGTAGCGAGCTTGCTCTGTGGCAAGTCGAACCTGATCAACATTGGCGGCATCGGTGCGTTGTCCCAATGAATCGATATCGCTGGAGAGCTCGCCGAGTTGATGCGTGACTTCAGATCCAACTTGAGTGACGCGAGCGTTGAGGCTGATGATCTTTCCGTCAACTTCTTCGAGGCGTCGCGAATGCTCGGAGTCAACTGCATTGATTGCGGCCAACTCTGAGCGCAATTGAGCGAGTTGCTCGCGTAATTCGGCGACTTCGGCCGGATCGACCAGAGGGGTCTTTGGTGTGCGCTTGAACAATCCCATGCGCCTTCTACCGTACTGCTCTGGCGCATTGCATCAGGGTTTTTTGCGAGCGATGACGATCACGCTGAGTCCGAAGGGGAGTGAGACCACGCGTAATAGTTGTCGCTCAATTCGGGCCACGAAACCGAGAATTCCGAAAAGTCCTGAAGCGTTGCTGTCAAGATCGCTCGTGGATTCACTTTTTTCTAGTTTTGATTTGAACCATGCTGGAGGAACAAGAAATGAATACGCCCCAGTTGATCGAACGATGTCGAGGTTGGCTTGGCGTGCGAGCTGTTCAAGATCACCCCGGCTAAATCGGCGTGCCGCATGTGTGACTCGATCGTGGCTACGACGAAGTGAACGAACACCTGGTTCCATCAGACATACCAAACCACCAGGTTGCACGACTCGTGCCATTTCGCGAACTGCAGCACCAGGGTCGGTCACTTCACCGTGGTACAAGACGGTGACACAGAGTGCGGCATCTACGAAGTCATCAGGTAGGTCAATCGCTGAAATATCGCCATGAACCAATTGGGCGTCGGGATGTGCTTGGCGGTATAAATTCAGCGCCTCGGGCTCGGTGTCGAGGGCGATCACAGAGCCGAGATCGGCCAGCCAAGCACCAGTTGCTCCAGTGCCGCATCCGGCATCAAGAAAGCGTCGGGGAGTTGGTTGTTCATCGACTCGTAATTCACTGACAATGAATTGGCGGAGCAACTTGCGCGTTGCTTGGTACCACCAATGGATTTGTTCAACTTCGGCCATTCGGCGATATTCGGCTGAGTCCATAACTGAGATCACCATTTTCCGAATGAAACGGAAGTTCACTTACCTTCACGTCATAAAACTCTTACACTAGAACGCATGGCCACCGTGGATGTTTCACCAGCCTCCACTTTGCCTCGGCGGAAATCTGCTGTTGAATCGTGGCATATCCCGATTTTGGCTTGGATCATTTCGCGAATGATCGGAGTTATGGGGCTGGTCGTATGGCCAACAGCCGAAGGTAAGTGGTTCAATAGCTTTGGGCTGACGTACATGGATGGTGGGTGGTACCGCATCATCATGACGATCGGTTATCCAAATGGACCGTTGCCAGACTTCAGTACATCTTGGCCCTTTTCTCCGTTGTATCCGTTTGTCGCCGATTTACTTACTCGACTTGGAGTGCCCGTTGGCCCATCTCTCATTCTGGTGTCTTGGATTTTTGCCTTAGTGGCACTCGTTGGTATTTGGGAATTGACGCGTGTGCGTTTTGGTCAGGCGGTGGCGCGCAATGCAGTTTGGTGCCTAGCACTTTTGCCAGGTGCAGTCGGACAGGTGCTTTCTTACAGCGACAGTATGTTTGCCGCTGGGCTGGTTTGGCTGCTGGTCGTTATTGATCGCATTGTTGCAAAACATGAGGTCGCACAACAACGAATCAATCATCAATGGTGGCTCGTTGGATTATTGTCCTTGGTCGTTACTGCAAGTCGACCTAACGGTATTTTGGTATTGATTGCCGTTGTATGCGCGGTTTGGATGTCGCAGCGTCAGTTAATCAATTTAGTAGCCGCAACATTGCCGTCAATATTGTTTTTCGTCTCGTGGATAGTTTATTGCAACAATAAGACCGGTGACCCTCTTGCATTTTTGACCGCAAAGAACACGTGGCTTGAGACAACTATTGTTGACTTTCTCTCAGATCCTTTTGAACGACCAGCGATAGTCCTGCATGTCGTAACTTTCGTGATTGCTGGATTAGTCGCGTTTTTTGCTATCAAGAAAGTTCCCATTTGGTGGCATGTCGCCTCGGGTGTGTTGCTGATTCCTTCTCTCATCGTGGGAGTTGAGGGACTGGCTCGATATGTATCTTTGGCGATACCGATGTCAATACTCATTGCAATCTCAATCTCGCAATGGTCGAAATTGCTTCGATCAGTATTTTTTATTGCCGCTGCGAGTTCAATGTTGTTCCTTGCTGTCAACGTTGTGAGGTCGGCATGGGTGCCCTGAACCAATTTTCCGGTTCAACGTGTCTGGTCACAGGGGGACTTGGCTTCATTGGCTCGAATATGGCTAATTCTTTGGCCGTGGCTGGCGCGCAAGTTCGTGTTTTAGATGCGTTGATCGAACAGCACGGGGGAGATGAACGCAACATCGATCCATCGCTCAATGTCATCAGTGTTGTTCGCGGAAATATTGCCGACGATCAAGTAGTGGAGCAACTCCTAGATGGAGTTGATTTTATCTTTAATATCGCTGGCCAAGTCAGCCATCACGAGTCAATGGTTGACCCACTTCGTGACGCTGAATTTAATGTGACGTCACAGTTGAAATTTCTTGAATCTGTTCGTCGGTCTCGTCCATCAGCAGTGGTCGTGCATACATCAACTCGCCAGGTGTACGGCACGCCCCAGTACTTACCCGTAGACGAGAAACATCCAACGGTGCCCCGTGATATCAACGGCGTGAACAAACTTGCTGGCGAAAATTATCACCGTCTGTACGGAACAGTTCACGGTTTAAAAACTGTGTCATTGCGACTCAGCAATGTCTTTGGACCTGGGCAAAGTTTGCAAAAAACGGGGTTGGGATTTTTGCCAGTGTTTTTGGCGCGAGCCATGAAGGGCTTGCCACTGGAAGTATTTGGTGATGGTCAGCAGCAGCGCGATTGTTTGTATGTCACCGATGTCGTTGAGGCTTTAGGAAAAGCGGCCCTACAAGTTGCCGCCGGTGCAGTCAATCCAGGGGAAGTCATCAATCTGGGTCACACCGAAGTCCTGAGCCTGTTGCAGATTGCCGAATTGGTGGTTGCGAGAGCGGGACAGGGTTCAACGATTTCTTGTATCCCTTGGCCTGAAGAACTTGCCCGAATCGACATCGGTGGTTTTAGTGGTGACTACGCCATGGCGCATCGCTTATTGAATTGGCTTCCGCAAGTAGCGTTTACCGATGGTGTTGAACAAACTCTGGACTTTTATCGGGGGCATCCGTGGTACCTCTGATTGATTTGTCGCGTCGCTTACAAGCTAATTCTGCGACCTTCGCCGCGGTTGTTCAGCAAGTCATGTCAAGTGGCAGTGTTCTACTGGGATCTCAAACGATTCAGTTTGAAGAAGCTTTTGTGCATTTCGCCGGAACCAAATATGGAGTTGCAGTATCTAGCGGTGCATCGGCACTTCAGTTGAGCCTGGCGGCCTTGGGTATCGGCGAAGGCGATGAGGTCATTGTGCCGGCAATGACCGCGGTGCCAACGGCTTCGGCCGTATGTGCAGTTGGTGCGCGACCAGTGATCGTCGATATCGATGACGAAACTGCTGCAATAGATTTTGATCTCGTCGAGCAAGCAATGACAGGACGAACTCAAGCGGTGATTGCTGTCCATCTGTACGGTCGTCCAGTTGACAATTTGGACAAACTGACCAATTTTGGGGTGAAAGTTGTTGAAGATTGCGCGCAGAGCCACGGCGCGACAAAGGGCTTGACTGGTTCAATCGGTGCGTATTCGTTTTATCCGACCAAAAACCTTGGTGGTATTGGCGATGGGGGAATGGTCGTCACGGATGACTCAGAAGTTGCTGAACGTTTAAGTCGACTCCGGGTGCATGGTCAAAGTGAACAGTACGTACACATTGAGGTGAGTCAAAATCACCGCATGAGTGAAATCGAAGCAGCATGGCTGAATATCGTGCTCGCTCAGCTAGAAGTCGGAAATCAACGGCGGCGTGACATAGCGAATCGTTATCAACTCGCCAATCCCCGCATTCGTTGGCAAGCCACTCATTCAAATCACGTATACCACTGGGCAGTGGCGCTGCCGGCGAATCGAGAGGACTTCCGCCAATCGATGCTCGAGCATGAAATCTCAACTGGTATTCATTATCCATTGGCCCTGACACAACAACCAGCGCTTCAACAGTTTGTCTCGGCAGCGTGTCCTGTTGCTGAAAAATGGGCAAGTAAATGCGTGAGCCTTCCTTGTTTTCCAGAACTGACCGACAGTGAAGTAGATGATGTGTGCGCAGCTTTGTCAGAGTTTGAACAATGACTGATGTGCGACAACGAAATCCGCTAGTTACTTCGGTTTCGGCTTTCTTTCCGTGTTACAACGATGCTCTGTCAATAGGCAAGTTAGTGAGAGACGTTCGTGAGTCTCTTGTTGAATCTGTTGATGATTTCGAGATCATCGTGGTTAATGATGGATCAATTGACAACTCGCTCAAAGTTTTGCAAGAACTCCAAAAAGAAATCGGTGAACTTAGAATTGTCGACCATGAAGTGAATCGTGGTTATGGAGGGGCGCTGCTGTCTGGTTTTGCAGCCTCAAACAAACAGTGGGTTTTCTATACAGATGGTGATGCTCAGTATGATGCTCGTGAAATCGTGCGCTGTATCACCGCTGTTACTGAATCGTCTGATGTAATCCAAGGATTCAAGATTGGCCGTGGTGATCCAATCCATCGCCGGGTTATCGGTCGGGTGTATCACCATGGTGTGCGGTTCCTTTTTCGCTTGCCAGTCCGAGACACCGATTGCGATTTTCGTTTGATCAGAAATGCAATTTTGGATAAAGTCCGCTTGCGGTCAACGACCGGTGTGATCTGCGTTGAAATGATGCATGCGCTCAATCGTGTGAATGCGAATTTTGTAGAAGTTGGCGTCAGTCACTATCACCGTCCTCACGGTAAGTCGCAGTTCTTTCGTATCCCAGCCATATCTCGCTCGGCGCTGCAACTTTTGCAATTGTGGACGCGCCTCATGCTTCGTCGTTCGTACGACTAGCACCTACTATCAAGGCATGAAATGCATCGCGGTGGTCATGGCTATGGCTTCTGAGGCCTCGCCGATATTGACGAAACTTGATGCGCGGGCGATTCCCGCTATTCCGTTGATGCCCTTCAAATTTTTTGAGGCGAACCGCAACGGATGTCGAGTAATTATTTCGATTAATGGTCGCGATAAGCACCACGGAGTTGACTCGATCGGAACTGAGGCGGCAGCACTCAACACGTACTTTGTTGCCGATCGATATAACCCCGATCTTTTGATTACTGCCGGTACGGCGGGTGGGTGGATTCGCCAAGGTGCAGAGATCGGTGACGTGTACGTGAGTGATCAGAAGTTTGTTCACCACGATCGTCGTATTGCGATTCCGGGATTTGATGAGTATGGAATCGGTTCGTATCCAGCAGTGCCCGCGGCGGGTCTGGCACAGGCGTTGAATCTCAAATTGGGTGTCATGACGACCAGCAACTCGCTTGATGAGAATGACGACGACCGACGCTTGATCGCGGCATCCGGGGGAGCGGTTAAAGAGATGGAGGCGGCGGCAGTGGCCTATGTCTGCGAAATGATGGCGATTCCCGTGATGGGCTTAAAGGCGATTACTGATCTTGTTGACCATCACACCGCAACCGCCGACCAGTTCGATGCGAACTTGCTCATGGCCTCTCGGCGCTTGGCTGAAAAGTTGTTGCAGGTCATTGATTTCTGCGCTCCACGGTCGATTGCTGACCTCGCGTCAGGCTGAATAGAGGCGGGCGTTGCCGATAGTGCCATCTGCCCATACACTTCAGATTTCCGCCGCGGGGTGGAGCAGTCAGGTAGCTCGTCGGGCTCATAACCCGAAGGTCAGAGGTTCAAATCCTCTCCCCGCCACCAAATAAAAATTGGCCGCCCCAAAGGGGCGGCCAATTTTTATTTGATTGGGGTTCGCGATTTGGGAGGAGCGAAGCGACGGTTCCTCTCCCTGCGTTAAGGATTTGTGCGAAGCGACGGTTCCTCTCCCCGTATTGCAGGATTTGTGCGAAGCGACGGTTCCTCTCCCCGTATTGCAGGATGTGTGCGAAGCGACGGTTTGTCACTTGGCACAATCAACGCAGTAGTTGTCATCCCCCGGCGATCCATTAATGAATGCGGTGAGCCAATCAATAAATCGCACACCGTTCATCTCTTCGGTGTACAACTCGTCTCGAACGGCGATGGTGTGCTCGGCACCTGGCGAAATCCAGTTAGCAACAGTTGCTCCGGTTGCTTCAACCTTTGATTCGTTGGTGCGCATGACCGAGACCAAGTTGTCAGGGGATAGTCCAGCCATTTGTGCGAACTGAGAAAGCACGGGATCAAATGCATAGTCGTGACGAAGAAACGTGATTTTTGGGTTATGTTCAGCGGCCTTGATAAAAGTGTACGCCGGGGTGAATTGGTCAACGGTGACACCAGCAATTTCGGGCCAATCTGGAAGTGTTTCAAGTGTTCCCCAGTTACCAACAACAAAACCCATGGCATCGGGGATCGCGCCAGAACTGTCGGCAAATACTTTGAGATCAGCGTTAGGTAATTGATCTCCGGCTAAGGCGGCGAACACCGGGGTCGGGAATGAGCCTGCGCTCGAACCAGCAACAACGAGTTGTGTCGTATCGGGGAAGCGCTTGATCATCGTGTCAAGTGCGTTTGACGCGTTAACGAAACCTTTATGTTCAGTAACAACTCCATTGCCGTAGTCCTTGGTGGTATTGCCTGCGTGAACATCACCTGTGCAGTAAGGAACGTAGACAACTGAATAATCCGCGAATGGATTTTCGGGGTTTGTGAAATCAAAGATTCCAGGTGACTCGGCGAGTTGTGAAACCGGGGCGATGTTCTCGCTGTACGTGCCACTGCCGGGTTTGCACATATCGCCGCTAAAACAGGCACCGCCACCTTCGAGGTAGAACAAGACTTTGGTAGGACTCGCCTCACGAACATAGAAATGGAAAGCGCTTCCATCGGCACACATGCAGTCACTAGGAGCATCAACTGTTTCCCAGGTCGGTGTAACTGCCGGTGCATCCGTCGGTTCTGGGGCAATCGTTTCAGCGATAGGGACTTCGGTAGTCGCAACGGCTTCGGTTGACGAAGCGGCAGTATCGGCTGAACTTGCCGAGTCATCACCGCCACATGAGGCAAGTGCAAGTAATCCGACGACTGCAAGTGTCGCGCCAATCCGAAAAGAAGTACTGGAAAACTGGCGTGATGTCATTGTTTACCCCCTGGTAGTGAGGTCAGATTACAGAGAGTCGCAGGTGTATGCACGATTATGAGTAGAGGACAATCGGCTGATTATGGGAACTCCCATTCACCCTTTGGCAAAGATGCATTCATTGTCAATTGTGAGGAGAGCAAATGTTAGAGAGTGGATTGTGCCCAAGCTGCAATGTATACATCGGTACCGAATCGCGAAGATCATGTCCAAATTGCGGGGACGATTTTGAGTCTGGCGAAGGATATGGCTCCGACTCTGATGATGACTCTGATGATGAATTAGACGACGACGATCGCGATGATGACGACGATCTGTGAGATACCGTTACATGAGTGTCAGAAGTCGAACAACGCGCGCCAGGTTTTGTCGATGCCGCAGTTCTTCCTCAGTCGTCTGAGGCACGCATCGCAGTACGGGTGAGTCGACCCGGACTTCGTGCGATCCGCTCGGGTAGTCCGTGGTTGTTTGATCAAGCAGTTGAATCGCATAAACCAGCGGGCACTAGCGGCGACTTGGCAGTGGTCTTCGACGACAATCGTCGTTTTGCGGCAATCGGACTGTGGGACCCTGAATCACCGATCAGGGTCAAGGTGTTGCATGTGGGTAAGCCAGTCACGATTGACGATGACTGGTGGCGAAACAAAATGCAACAGGCGTTAGATGTCCGCCGTGAATTGTTGAGCAACGGATTGACGACGGGTTTTCGTTGGGTACACGGAGAGAATGATGGCTTGCCCGGATTAATCGTCGACCAATATGCGTCGACCGTGGTGATCAAGTTGTACACCGGTGCATGGTTCGTTCATCTGCGCTCAATTATGAAGGCACTCATTGAAGTTGGCTCAGTTGAACGAGTAGTTATTCGCTTTTCACGTCTAGTGCGTGATGGCGAAACCTACGGCTTGGTCGACGGCGACACTTTGTATGGCGAGCATCCAACTGGGCCCATCATGTTTTTGGAGAATGGTCTGACTCTTGAAGCAGATGTTGTCTTTGGCCATAAGACTGGACACTTCTTAGATCAACGCGACAACCGAGCAATTGTGCGCAACTTGGCAAGTGGCCTTCGAGTGCTTGATGTGTTCTCGAGTACTGGTGGTTTCACTTTGTCGGCCGCTGCCGGTGGGGCGAAGTCGGTACACATGGTAGATGTCAGCGCGCCTGCTCTTGCCACAGCTCATCGCAATCTTGGGCACAACAAAGCAATTGCTTCAATCGTCGCGTGCAAGGTGACTGATGTTCGAGGTGATGCCTTCGCAGTTCTTGAAGACATGGTTGAACGGGGCGAGCAATTCGATGTCGTCATTTTGGATCCGCCATCGTTTGCGCAAAACCAGGCATCAATCTTGCGGGCCTTGAGTTCGTATGAACGACTGGCTCGTCTTGGTTTGCGACTCACTGCACCAGGCGGAACTTTGTTGCAAGCATCATGTTCGAGTCGAGTAAACATTGACGAACTAGCCGACGCCGCATATCTGGCAGCTCGAACCGCCCAAGTTGATATTGATGAATTTAAACGTACCGAACACGCGGTTGATCACCCGATCGGTTTTGAATTCGGCGCCTACTTAAAGGCGATCTACTACAAGGTCACGCCGTACAGCGACTAATTCTGTGATTCTGGTGTCGATTGAGTTGGTATAGCCAAGTAAAACGACACCAGAAACACAGTTAGCCGTTGACTTTGAGGAACTTGCTGAACTTCTTACGGGGCTTGTTGTCGGCCGCAATCACGCGGGCCATGTCGTGGAAGATTTTGCCAGCTTCGCTTTCGGGAGCAATCGCCGCGATTGGGTGACCATCGTCGCCACCTTCACGTAATTCCTGAATGAGTGGCAACTGTCCAAGTAGAGGGACGTTCAATTCAGTTGCAAGTTCTTGACCGCCACCGCTACCAAACAATTCATAGCGCTTGCCATCATCACCTGTGAACCACGACATGTTTTCGATGACACCTTTGACGGGCAATCCAACTTTGGTTGCCATGGCTGCTGACAAGCGAGCAACTTTTTGCGCTGCTTGCTGTGGCGTCGTCACGACGTATACCTCGCCCTTGGGCAAGTACTGACTGAGGCTCAACGCAATATCGCCAGTGCCTGGTGGCATGTCGATCAGCAAGAAGTCGGGTTCATCCCAAAAGACATCAGTTAAGAATTGTTCAAGAGCCTTGTGCAACATTGGTCCGCGCCAAACAACTGCTTGCCCTTCGGGAACGAAGTAACCAATTGAAATGCAACGAACTCCATAAGCCTCTGATGGCAACAACATGCGATCGATCGCAACCGGATCGTTGTTTGCACCAAGCATGCGTGGAATTGAGTAACCGTAGATGTCGGCATCAAGTACACCGACACTGTGTCCTTGTGCTGCAAGTGCAACGGCAAGGTTGGTCGTGACGCTGCTTTTACCGACGCCACCTTTTCCAGATGAAATCAAAAGCGGACGCGTCTTGTTGTCGGGATTGGCAAACGGAATCGCCCGACCTTCGGCGTGACCATGCGCCTGACCTTGGCCGGCGGTTGAGCCAGGGTCGCCATGCAACTTCATGCGCAACTCTTCGCGCTCTTGATCAGTCATCACCGTGAAATCGAGATTGACGTTTGTGACTCCGGCGAGGGGGGCAACGGCGCCCTTGACCCGACTGGTGATTTCGTTGCGCAACGGGCAACCAGCCACAGTGAGAGCAATCAAAATCGAGACGTTTCCGCCATCAATTTGTACATCTCGAAGCATGCCGAGGTCGACAATTGAACGATGGAGTTCGGGGTCTTCGACTGGGCGAAGGGCTTCAACGACTTGTTCATTGGTGACAGACACGGGTGGGGGCTCCCTACTTCAGAATTTGCGCCAGAATTTGCGCCAGAACTTGCACGATAACTTGCACGATAATTTGCACTACAGCAATAGGTATAATACCCGAGTGCCTTCTATTCGCCCTCTCCAGACTTCAGGTCACGGGTCACCGTCAACGGCGACCGGCGGATTCGCGGCGTCTGTCACGGCTATTACGAACGCTTTTGGCGACCCCACTCGGCGAGCTATCTATTTGTACGTCCGAGGTGTTGACGAAGGTGTCACGGCTGCTGAGGTGGCCTCTGAGTTTGAACTGCACCCCAACGTGGCGCGACACCACCTCGACAAGTTGGCGGCAGGCAGTTATGTCGACGTCGCAGTCGTTCGCCCACCAGGTGGTGGTGCTGGCCGACCTTCAAAGCGATATTCGGCAGCGGCTGAATTACCGATGAGCGAGTTTCCGGTTCGAAGCGACGATCTGGTGCTCAGTTTGCTCGGCAAGACGCTTGCGCTTTTGCCGACCGAACAGGCCGAAGTGATTGCCGAACAAGTTGGCCAAGAATACGGACGGGCCATGGCGGCCGCCCTCACAGACACCGATCTTGAGGCAGGCCAGCGCAGTCTTCGCTCGGCCATGCAGGCTGTGGCCGATGCGCTGACTGCTCACGGTTTCGCTGCGCATACCGAAAAGCGCAACAACCAATTGCAAATCATTAATAACCACTGTCCTTTTGGTGATGTCGCGATTGAACATCCAGTTATTTGTGCTGTCGACCGAGGCATGGTGAAGGGGATGTTGAGCGCGCTTTATGGCGATGCCGATGTGTCAACTATGGAATCCTTGGCGCAGGGCAATACTTTTTGCGCCACTGCCGTCTGAGTTCGAACCCGTTGGGGCGGTAGCGTCTCATCTACGTAGTTGGCAGCAGAATCTGCCCACATCGATTTAACAGGAGGCATTTCGTGGACATTCGTATCGGCGTTACCCAAGCAGCTCGAGAGATTTCATTAGAGCAGGCTGATGACGAACGCGATGCCACCAAAGCCAAGGTTGAAGCAGCCTTGTCAGGTGCCGTCGACGTGTTGTGGCTTGTTGACAAAAAGGGTCGCACTGTCGGCGTGCCGGCTGCCAAAATCGCCTATGTCGAAATCGGATCGGTCGAAGGAGATCGCCGCATCGGCTTCGGCGGATGATCATTCTTGACCCGCCATATCGTTGGGTATGACGGATCTAGGGGTATGACTTAGCGCAGGTCGGTTTTCGGGCAGACTCGTAGGTATGGCAACACTTGCCGAACTACTTCGCCAACACACTGAAATTTCCAAAGACGACAGCGCTCATCTGCAGCAGTTGATCGGCGAATGGGGCATGCTCGCTGACTTGTGTTTCGCCGACATGATCTTGTACTTGCGCAATCTCGAGGGTGATTGGATCGTTGGGGCTCAAGTGCGACCGGCTACTGGTCAAACTATTTATCGCACTGACTTAGTTGAGTCTCTAGCCAATCCAGCTGAATCGGAGTTACTTGATCAGGCAATGTCGTCAGGTGCGATTAGTGAAGCCGAATTGCACAAGCACGAGATGTTTGATTCGGTGCATGTGCTGGCGATCCCAGTGCGAGGTGCTGATGGTCCCGTTGCTGTCTTGACTCGCGAGTGGTCGTCGAAGACCAGTCGTCAACCTGGCGAACTTGAACGTACGTACTTGTCGATCTTTCAGCGAATTGCCGAAATGATTACCGAAGGAACTTTCCCGTTCCCTGGTCGTGCCGCCGACTTGAGTGCCGCTCCACGCGTTGGCGACGGCGCAGTTGTACTGGATGAAAATGCCATCATTCGTTACGCATCTCCAAACGCAGTTTCGGCTCTTCACCGTGTGGGAATCACCGCAAATGTTGTCGGTCAATCGTTAAGCGAACTCGGATTCGCTGACAGTCCAGTGCGTCAGGCTTTTGAACGGTTTGAACCAGTCATTGAAGAATTCGATCAAACCGGTGACGTGACACTGCTCGTGCGTTGTATTCCGATCATTTCAACCGACGTGATTACCGGTGGAATGTTGCTCATTCGTGATGTCACTGAAGTGCGTCGACGTGACCGAATGCTGTTGTCTAAAGATGCAACTATTCGTGAAATTCACCACCGAGTGAAAAACAACTTGCAAACAATTTCGTCACTATTGCGTTTGCAGGCTCGACGCCTTGAATCTCCTGAAGCAAAGGCCGCAGTTCAAGAAAGCGTGCGACGCATTCGCACCATCGCGTTGGTGCACGAAACTTTGTCGCGCGAAACTGGTGAAGATGTGGCGTTCATTGAAATCGTGCGACCACTGATGCGTTTGGCCGAAGAAGGTTTGCAGTCGCCCGATCGCCCGGTGCGATTTATTGTGCAAGGTGATGGCGGCCGTTTGCCAGCAACAATCGCAACACCACTTTCAGTTGTACTGACCGAGCTTTTACAAAATGCCGTTGATCATGGGTTCCCCGAGGGAAGCGATGGCGGAACGGTTGTTGTTGAGTTGGGTGGAGACGATGATGAAATTGCGATCAAAGTCATCAACGATGGTCGCGGGCTTGACCCATCATTTGATCTCAACGGTGCGACCGGCCTTGGATTGTCAATCGTGCGCACCTTGGTGACGACTGAACTCAATGGTTCAATTTCAATCCGTGCTGGTGCTCCAGAAGATTTTGTCGCTGTAGGTATCGAAGCCCATCGACGCGGCGATGGCACTGTGGTTGATTTGCGCTTGCCGCGCTAGTTCAACAATTTTTAGGAAGCGAACGAACGTGCGGCCAACTGGGCGGCACGATTTCGAGCAGCAATCATGCGACGAATATCGCGGCGCTCTTCTTCGGAGGTTCCTCCCCAGACACCAGAGTCTTGGTTAGTTTCAAGTGCAAATTCAAGACAACTCACTTGAACTGTGCATTCATTGCAGACCTGCTTGGCGCGGTCAATCTGAAGAAGGGCTTGGCCGGTGGTGCCGATTGGGAAAAACAAATCGGGATCGGTGTCACGGCAGACGGCTTCGTCGCGCCACGAATAATCGGCGGAACCAAGGGCAAGTGAAGAGGCAAGGATTGACACGGTGTGCTCCAGGCAAGTAGGGGTTGAGGGGGAGTTCTCCTGATGAGAACTTGGTGGATTAACTGACTGTGCAAGGTTGGCAAACAACTGGTGAACACGCAAGGGGTCGGGTCTAAGTTTTTTGTCACATGGCAAATTTTTTGTCAAGAGAAAGAAAAATAAATGTGCTGGTTGGTGTGTAATCAGAGTTAACTCAAGGTATGGGAATTCAAGTACTCGCTCATCGAGGAGCCTCGGCCGCCGAGAAGGAAAACACAATTTCTGCCTTTAAACGTGCGGTTTCAATGGGTTCTGATGCGGCCGAACTCGATGTTCGCCGAACTCTTGATGGCGTTTTGGTCGTACATCACAATGCGACACTCGACGATGGCCAAATCATTTCGCAAGTGAATTATTCGGAATTGCCTGATGATGTTTGCACTCTTGACGAAGCTCTCGACGCATGTGTTCCGATGTGGGTCAATGTTGAAATTAAGAATGATCCCGAAGAACCAGACTTTGATGTCAGTGAATCAATAGCCGATGAGACGATTGCTTGCTTGGTGCGACGTCCCGAAGGTGACGAACGGTGGTTGATCTCGTCTTTCCGGCGAGAAACCATTGATCGTTGTCAGCAATTACGACCGTCTATTGCGACGGCATGGCTGACTGTTGGCGTTCGTCCCGAAGAATTTGACGTGGTATTGCTCGGTCTGGTCGAGAGTGGTCATAGTGCATTGCACCCATGGGTCAACTTTGTGACTCAAGAATCAATCGAGGCTTGTCATCAACACGGGCTTGCAGTCAACACCTGGACGTGTGACGATCCAGTGCGTATGGCCGAACTGATTTCGTGGGGCATTGACGGAATTTGCACGAATGTTCCCGATGTCGCAATGCGAGTGCGCGATCAATCCTTAAGTGACTGAACTTCAGGCTGAACGGGAAACAGTAATTTCACCGCTTCAGGCACATGCCTGAAGTGCAAACGAGTTGATTCACCTAAGTAATCGCCATCAACTTGATAGGGGAATGGTTGCGCATTTTCGACAATGAGTTCATGTACATCGTTGAAACACGCAACGTGTTTACTTGGTGTGACTCCGCCACCTTTGAGTGCGCCGGCGAGCGTTCGAATAATTGCAATGGCCGACATCGTGCGGAAGGTAACTGCAACAAGTGGTTTGTCGAGTCCAGCGGCGGGCGACAAATCCAATGGCCGATTGCCAAGGAATGAATACGGATTCGTATTGAGCACAACAGTGAAGTAACCATCGTCCACAAATCGAGTCGGGTCGTAATTGAGATTTTCAGTATTTGAAAGTCCACCCGGACCACCAATGGCCGAATCAGCGGCAACGCTGAAGTGCGGGTGATGGCGATCGTATTTATTGAGCCATGTGTGAAGAGCCGCGTAAATGAAAAGGGGATGGCCAGCCCATCGCTTGAGTGAAGCGCGAGTTTCAACTGTGCGAACGACTGCTGCGTCGTATCCGATGCCGGTGTGGAAACAAAAGAAGCGACCGTTGACGCGCCCGAGTCCGATTGGGCGAATGTTTGCAGCGGGGTCTTCGAGGCCGGCAACCAAAAGTGAAGCTGCCGCAACAGGATCGTTTGGAAGTCCAATGGTGCGAGCAAACACGTTGGTGCTTCCGCCGGGCAAAACGCCAAGTGCGGTATCTGAACCAGCGACCCCAGTTGCGACTTCGTTCAGGGTTCCGTCACCGCCAAAAGAAATCACTAGGTCGATACCACGATGGGCGGCGTCTTGGGCAAACCGGGTGGCGTGACCACGGCGGTTGGTCTCGACAATTTGGACGTCATGCTGCCTCGACAAGGCCCGATGCACGATGACCGTGTTTCGCGCCGTGACCGACGAGGCAAAGGAGTTGACGACCAGCAGAATCCGCACCGCCTGAGACGGTACCAGCCCATTTGGGAGGGAGTTGAGCCGACGCCCCGTCGAGTAGGTCGGGAGTCACTTATTTAGATATCCGATCGGTTGTGTGAAACGGCGCACAAGCCGCAAGAATGGCGAACTATGAACGTAATCGTCTGTGTGAAGCAGATCCCCGACCCCGCCAACCCCGGAGCCCTTGACGCCTCGTCAAACACGCTCAAGCGCGAAGGCAAATTGATCCTTGACGAGTCCGACAGTTACGGCGTTGAAATGGCCTTGCAGTTGGTTGACGCAGCAGGTGGCGGTGAAGTCAGCTTGGTGTCGATGGCGCCGAACAGCGAGACCGCTGGTTTGCGTACTGCGCTTGCGATGGGTGCTGCCAAAGCAGTGCTCGTATCCGATCCGGCATTGCAGGGTTCAGACGCACTCACGACGGCCAAGATTTTGGCTGCAGCGATTCAGCGTTTGGGTGGTGCCGATTTGATTATCGCGGCAACCGAATCAAGCGATGGCTACACCGGAACTGTTCCCGAGCAGATTGCCGAAGTTCTCGGATTGCCGTCGGTGACATTTGCGAAAAAAGTTTCGATCGAAGGCGGAGTTCTGAAGGCCAATCGTCAGACCGAAGAAGGTTATGACGAAGTGACCTGTCCACTGCCTGCACTCATTTCGGTGACTGCTGGTGTTGTTGAGCCGCGTTACCCAAGCTTCAAAGGAATCATGGCCGCAAAGTCAAAGCCAGTTGATGAAGTCACTGCCGCCGATCTCGGCGTGACTCCAGTTGGCTGGGCTGGTGCCGGTCAGCAGATCAGCAATATTGCACAGGCTGAAGCTCGTGCTGCTGGCGAAGTCATCGAAGATGACGGCGAAACATTTGGCAAGATCGTGACCTTCCTCGAAGGTTTGAAGGTCATCTGAAAACCGCTTGCGGTTTGATGATTAACAACTACAACTACTTAACGACCAATAAGAACGAGAACGGACAGAACAATGGGAATTAGCAACATTTGGGTATTCGCTCAAGTCGCCAATGGCGCACCAACATCGGGTTCACTCGAATTGGTGACCAAGGCTCGCACTTTTGGTGGATCAGTCAGCGTGTGGGTTGCTGGTGACGGCGCTGCGGTTGCTGGTGCACTTGGTGAATACGGCGCCAGCAAAGTGTTCGCAGTTGACTACGGTCAGAACTTGGCTGGAGTTTCAGTTGCATCAGCGATGAAGGCAACGATTGACGGCGGCGAATCGCCCGACCTCATCATGTTCCCGCAGTCATACGAAGGCCGTGACGTCATGGCTCGCTTGTCAGTCAAGCTCGGTCGTACTGTGCTCACCAACAGTGTTGATATTGAAGCAGTTGGTGATTCAGTTGCGGCTACTACGCCAATCTTTGGTGGCAATACTTTGGTTACGACAACCTTCACCGGAGGTGCTCCGTACTTGGCAGCCTTCCGCCCGAAGTCGTTCAACCCCGAGGCTTCAGGCGGAGCAGCAGCTGCAGTGCAGGCTGTGAGTGTTCCCGATCTCGGTGCATCCGGAACCGCAAAGATCACTGCAGTTCATGTTGAAGAGACAACTGGTCCCAAGCTTGACGAAGCCAACGTCGTTGTTTCTGGCGGACGTGGACTTGGCGAAAGTGCGAACTATGCAATGATCGAAACTTTGGCGAAGCTACTGAAGGGTGCGCCTGGTGCATCACGTGCAATCGTTGACGCTGGCTGGGTTCCGTACAGCTACCAAGTCGGTCAGACCGGCAAGGTTGTGAAGCCAAGTGTGTACATCGCTTGTGGTATTTCGGGAGCGACACAGCACATGGTGGGTATGAAGGGCTCGAAGAACATCATCGCCATCAACAAGGACAAGGAAGCGCCGATCTTCGGAATCGCCGACCTCGGAATCGTTGGCGATGTACACAAGGTTCTACCCAAGCTCATCGAAGCCCTCCAGTCCCTCTAAATCACACTTCCCACTGACCCATTCCAGCCACTTTGGAATTTGGCTGCCGCCTAGCGGCAGCGAGATTCCAAAGTGGCTGTTTATTGCCGGTTGGGGTTGGGGTTAGTTGGACGGGTCGTGGGCGATGAGGGCGACGGCGATGTCGTTATCGGGGTCTTCTGCCACCAGGGTCAACTCATACGGATGATGGCCGCCAATATCGACCCGGAACCATCGCACTGCTTGAGCCGTGTCGCCCACCTCGTGACTGAGCGCACCGGTATCTCGTAACTCGTCCCAATCTTCGGTGAATCCACCGATCGCAGCCAGCAACCACCACACTCCAAAGCGGCCGAGCGCAGCTCCGCGACGGCGTCCGTGGGCGCCGCCCGATGATCCGCACCAAGCGAGCCATTGCAACGCTTGCTCGGTTGTCAACGGGGTCACTCGAAACGATTGATGACCAAGTGCACTCATTGCATCATTGACTGTTCCATCAACCACAACTGAACTTGCTTGACCGCCTGATGATGAAGTCCACGGCTCAACCAATGATCGCAACGCATCCCGCACAAATGGGTCATCGACAATCATCTCGTCGAAAACTTCGTCGGCTTCAATATCGGTCCATTCATGGCGCCAGATATCACTTGGTGAGGGCGCATCAATTCCATTATCTGAATACGTTGCAACTGGATATGTGGGTTCCCATGATTGCAATTCAAGTGGTAGGTCTAAAACATCGAGGACATCACCAACATCAGCGCGTTCAATTGCTTCACCACGGATCACGCGCTCGTGGGCGATGAATGCCGAGCGCGGTCCATCGGTCAATAGTTCCCTTAAGTCAAACCACGAATGATTTTGTGCAACTACTTCGGTGAGTGGACCAATCGTGAATCGGCCGCCGTCCTCTTGCAAAACTTGCGCCGCCCATTTGGTATCGGCGTGCAAGGCGAGTCGGTATTCAGCCAAGGTTGTAGCAGGCCACACTTGACGGCCAGTTTCTGTGGCGAGTCGAGCCCGTTCGCGGATACGAAAGAGGCCTTCCCAATCGCGAGTCTCGCAACGAGTATCGATCAGTCGCACGAGTCCATCGAGGTCGGCGCGATCGATCAGAGGATCAAGGTCATCGTCAGTCATCACGAATTACAAAACTCTTTAGACCATGGGCCAGGGGTAGCGGTGGCCAGATGCATCAATGGGGAACATACCACCTTGAGCGAGCATCGAAGCCCGCTCAATCATTGCATCAATTTCATCGGCGTCAAGCAGAGCCGCGACCTCAAGAGGGGGACGATCAACAATTCGTTGAATCTTCTCAATCAAATCGGCCTCAATTTGCTCTCCACCGAATTCCCAAATCACTGTGCGCAGTTTGAACTCAGCAGAAAAACACAAGCCCTGGTCGATTCCCCAAATACGATCGTCGCTATCAATGAGGCAATGTCCACTTTTGCGATCGGTGTTATTCGCAACTATGTCAAATGCCGCCATTTTGCGAAACTGGTCATGAAGATCTTCGCGGGCCTCGTACAAAGTGAAGTAGTGCTCTTCAAAGCGAGCATCAATAAACCATTGCAATGAACCAACGCCGAAAGGACCGTCGCGTTCGATAGTTGGAGGAATCACGTGTAGATCCATGGCCTCGGACAGAAGGTATGCAGCCACTTCACGTTGGTACAAACCAGATGGAAAATCCCACAGGGGTCGTTCGCCGCGCAACGGTTTGTAAATAGCTTGACCAACTTGATCGCCCAAAGTTAGGTTGACGAGGAAGGTCGCGTTGCTGCTGTACGGCATGCGACCTTCAACTTCAATCTCGCCGTGTTGCAGTATTTCCAAAATATTCATGATGACAAATCGAAATCGTCAGTTCATGCGTGGGCAGAAGTGGCCATCGGGGTTTATGGGGAGTTCGCACAGTTCGCAATCGGGTCGACCAGCCGACACAATCCGGTCGGCGTTGTCGCAAAAAGCCATTGCTTGAGCGCGCGTCATGCTGACGCGGGCTCGTGCGCCAGGTGCATCTTCGATGGAGTCATCGTCGTCTTCATCTTCTTCAAATTCATCTTCGTCATCGCTTTGTGCGAGAGGCGCAAATTCTTTGAGATGCAAGACAAATTCGTCGTTTGTGCGGTTGAACTCGAGTGCAACCGCACCAAGAACAAATGCTTCTTGAATTGGTTCGACAAGTTGCATGACTGAGCGTGGAGGTTGGCCTTCAGGAACCGGCAAATGGGCAAGCGCGCGACGAAGGTATTTACCGATCGCAGCAACTTGTTGCTTTTCGGATCTGATTGTCACTGTGCGTGCTCCGGCACGAGCCTGAATATAAAAAGTTCGTTGACCAGGTTCGCCAACGGCGCCCGATGTAATGACATCAACAAAATCAAAGTCGGCGAAGAAATCCATTGGCTACCTCACGACGGGCGAAGATCGCCGAGCGACCCGCCTGTCGAATTGACATTGAGAACAATGGGGCCACCGGTGGTGTAGGCAATCGCCGAAACTGAACATGTACTAATCACGATGCGTTGAAAAAGATCGATATGAGTTCCCATAGCGTGTGCAACAGCAGCCTTAATGGGATCGGCGTGTGAAACACAAACAATGACTCCGCCACGATGTTGTGCAACTAGGCGATCAATTGCCGAGACCATACGTGTTTGCATCTCAGTGAAACTTTCACCACGTGGGAAGCGGAAAGTTGACGGAGCACGTTGCACCGTTGACCATTCGGGAAGCTTCATCAGTTTGCTGAGTTCAGCCCCAGTCCAATCGCCGAATTCGCATTCGAGAAGACCCTTGTCGATTTTGGTACGAAGGCCAAGAGCGCGAGCAATAGGAGCAGCCGTCTCGCGGGCGCGTTCAAGTGGTGATGCATATATGGCATCAACTTTCTTTAGCCCAACGAAACGTTCGGCGGCGGCTTCGGCCTGTTTGATTCCGATATCGGCAAGATGTAATCCGGCGGCTCGACCTGGCAAAAGTTTTCCAGTTGTCGGCGTCTGTCCGTGACGAACAAGCAACACCAATGTTGATGAAGGTGGGGCCGATTTTGCGGCTTTCTTGGCAGTCATATTACGTGTCAACCTAGTGGCAATTTGACAACTTTGCCCTGTCAGCGCTCAAGGGCGATACGAGTTGCAGTGGCTGCCTGAGTAATTGCCGATGCTCCGTCGTCGACAAAGTGACTCATTGAAAAGAATCCATGAACTTGTCCGTAGTAACGCGTCAATGAACATGCCACGCCGGCATCAATGAGGCGATGTGCGTATTGTTCGCCTTCATCGCGGAGCGGATCGTATTCGGCAGTAATCACAATCGCGGGTGGCGCTGAGGCCAGTGTGGGCGCGTCGGCGAATAAGGGTGAAACTCGTGGATCGGTTGGTGTACCGATTGAACCACTGAGGTAGTGATCGCAAAACCATTTCATACCAGCGGCGGTTAAGCGATAACCCTCACCATTGTCTTTGTAGCTTTGTGAGTTACGGGTTGCGTCTGTGACTGGATAAATGAGCATCTGAAACTTCAATGGCACTGGTTGCAAGTTGGCGACGACAGCGGCCAAGTTTCCTCCTGCGGAGTCACCGCCTACCGCAATTCGTGAAGCATCAATTCCTAGTTCGCTGGCGTGAGCGTGAGCCCAACGCAAAGCAACAATGCAATCGTTCAATGGCTCAGGGAACGCGAACTCAGGGGCCAATCGATAATCAACCGACAACACGGCGTGGCCCATTGATTGAGCAAGCTTGCGACATACATCGTCGTGAGTATTGATACTCCCGCATACCCAGCCACCACCGTGGTAATACACCAACAGGCCAAGGTCTTTTCGATCATTTGGTCGGTATAGGCGCGCTGGTACTCCGTCGGCGTCGACTTCACGAATTTCGTGTAGCTGAACGGCTGATGCTGCAGTCATCACTTCCATGCCTGCTCGAGCGACGGTTGGTTCTTGAGTTTCAAGTGCAGGAGCATTGAACTGCTCCATGACAACTAATAGTGCTGCAGTTTGTGGGTGAAGTGCCATGGCAACATCTTGCCATTGACGCGCGTGTTACTTCGTCTTGAGACTGTTTTCGCTTCCTGAAAAAAGTCTTTTGAGATTAGGAATATGACGCCAAACAACAAAAGTACATAGACCAACACCAGTGAGTACTTCGCCGGCAGGACGACCGATAATGATTTGTGAAATCGGCAGGCCAATCGCAATGGCCAAAGAGCCAAGTGATGCTTTCTTTGTCACCTTGGCGGTGATGAGCCAGAGCAATGTCATTGCCACGCCGAGTAGGGGGTAGAGCGCAATCATTCCGCCGCCGGTCGTCGCGACACCTTTCCCACCTTTAAATTTTCGAGTGACAGGAAAGACATGACCGACAACCGCCGCACACGCCAATGCCAATGCTCCGGCGTAACCCGCAATCGCGAAGCCCACACCGACAGAAATTGCTCCTTTGAGTCCATCGAGGACAAAAACAAGAATGCCAAGTTTGCGACCCAAAACTCGCCCCACGTTTGAAGCCCCAGGATTTCCGGAGCCAGAGGTGGTGATGTCGATGCCACGACTACGCGCGAGCAAGACCGCACTGGGGAAGGTGCCGAGCATGTAGGCCACGGGAATGAGTAACAAAATGGCGATCACTTCATCCATCTTTATGGTTCTCGCAGAGTGATTGGGGGACTATCCCGCGGCACTCAATTTTGGACATGAGTATCGCGCGGGCGCGCGCGTGAGGTCGGTACCCTGCCTTCAATGGCTGACGTGTCAAGTTTCGGTGAAAGCGCGCCTCGAGTTCGCCGCAGCACCGCAACATCGGCCTTTGGTGCATCGAAACGTGAAGGTCACGATGCGACGGCCTTTTATTCACGCTTTCGGACACCAGATATATCGGCAGACGAGACATTGGCCGATCCGCTCACGGTCGACCCTGTTCGAAATCAGATCTTTGTGGGCGATTCGCGAGATATGTC
>CAMDER010000004.1 GCA_945896935.1 Bifidobacterium breve
ACCCTGACTGTTTTAACAGCCTCTCTGAGCGGCTCCATTGTCAAATGCGAACGAATCACTGCCGCGTTCGGCGAGCAGATCACCGTGACCTGCCAAGAAACGCGTAGCCAGTGGCGCAATCGAGAGTTGTGCCTCGCCAAACTCGTTGAAATGATTGACATCGCTGCGGCTCCCCCGGCTCCACCTCGGCGCAAAACAAAACCCAGCCGGGGCGCTATCGAACGGCGACTTTCAGGCAAGAAAAAGGACAGCGATAAGAAAGCGGGCCGTCGCGGCGACTGGTGACCCCGATACCGTCATCGCCATGCCTAGTCGCTTTGTCCTGAAGTCCATGAACAGCATCCACAAGACGCTCTTGGCGGTCTCGTTTGGCAAGTTCGGTTGGGACGCTGGCAAGATGCCGGTTCTCAAACTCACCACCACTGGTCGTAAGAGTGGTCAAAAGCGTCTCGTCATGTTGACCTCGCCCGTTCAGTTAGGTGAAACCTGGGTCATCGTCGCGAGCAAAGGCGGAGACGACGATCACCCGGCTTGGTTCTTGAATTTGCAAGACAACCCCACAGTCGAAGTCGACATTCGCGGTACGAAGACAACTCGAACCGCACGCATTGCAACATCTGAAGAGCGCACCCAGTTGTGGCCCGAGATCACTGCCAAGTACGCCAACTACGGCGGCTACCAAAATCGCACCAATCGTGAAATCCCGTTGGTATTCCTCGAACCTTCTTCGTGACATTGTTCAATGACCAATCACGACGCTGACAACGAAGGTCTTGACCCGCAGGTCTTAGCCACGATCGAGTTACTTGAATCTCTTGTTGGTGACCGCGCGTTGTTGGCGTCTATCCCCAAAGATGTTCGCGTCAAGTTGTTAAGTCTGGCTGGCGATTTATATGAACCCGACTTAGCTTTACGTCGAAAGCTCATCAAGGATCAGCGTCGCAGCGACAAAAACGAAAAGACTGCCCGCCACCAAGAAAACTTGGCGCAAGCCGCCATCCGTGCGCTTCGCGCCAAACCAGTGTTTGTCACGCCCAACATCTTTCCGCCCGAACTTGTTGAAGGTGACGAGATCAATGACGAGATCCATGACGGCGAAACGAGCGCGGCTTTTGTTGAGACCAACAAAGAACAACACTGTTACGTCTGCAAGGTCAAGTACACCCTGATCCATTTCTTTTACGATCAACTGTGTCCAGAATGCGCTGAGTTCAATTACAACAAGCGCGGTGAGACTGCCGATTTATCAGGTCGAGTCGCGTTGTTGACTGGTGGTCGGGTCAAGATCGGTTACCAAGCAGGCATCAAGTTGTTACGCGCTGGGGCCCACCTCATTGTCACCACTCGCTTCCCCCGTGATTCAGCGATGCGTTATGCCGCCGAAGCCGACTTTGCTGTTTGGGGCCACCGACTCGAGATCTATGGCCTTGATCTTCGGCACACACCGAGCGTTGAAGCCTTTTGTCATCACCTGATGACCAAATACGATCGTCTCGACTACATCGTCAACAACGCCTGCCAAACTGTGCGCCGACCCCCCGAGTTTTATCGCCACATGATGGAACTCGAGAATGCATCGATTGCCGATATGCCGCCACATATACGTGAACTCGTAGGTGCTTACGAAGGTTTGCGCGGCTACAACATGTTGCCTTCGGCCGAAAACGGCGCATTAGAACTTGCAGGGCCCGCCCCCACAACAGCACCCGGCATTACTCATTCGGCCGAGTTATCACAAGCCGAACTCATCACCGAAGATCGCGACTTGCCGTCACATCTGTTTCCTGATGGACAACTCGATCAAGACTTACAGCAAATCGACTTGCGCGACCGCAACTCGTGGCGGCTCACACTTGCCGAAGTGTCGTCGGTTGAACTGCTTGAAACTCAACTCGTGAACGCGGTTGCGCCATTCGTTTTAAACGCCCGTTTGAAACCATTGATGTTGCGCACCGACAATCGTGACAAGCACATCGTCAACGTGTCAGCGGTCGAAGGTCAGTTTTACCGCAAGCTCAAGACCACGCGTCACCCGCACACAAATATGGCCAAGGCTGCTCTCAACATGATGACGCGCACATCGGCCGCCGATTATCACGCCGATGGTATTCATATGAACAGTGTCGACACTGGCTGGATCAACGACGAAGATCCAGCTCACTTAGCCGATCGCAAACGTTCAGAGCACCACTTCCACCCACCGCTCGACATCGTTGACGGTGCAGCCCGCATTGTTGATCCCATTATTGATGGCGCCAACACTGGCAACCATACGTGGGGTCAATTCTTGAAGGATTACACACCAACCGATTGGTGAACACTGATGCATCACTCAACACACGTTCCTCTCGCCGGCGCTTTTGGCGGCGGAGGCTTGTTTGGAATCGGTTATGCAATGGGCGTACTCGATGGATTACGTGAACAAGGAATCGATCTGTCGACGGCCCCAATGATTGGAACCTCGGCTGGATCATGGGCCGCAGCAGCGACTGCTCTTGGTGTTGCCTTTTCCAGCCTCAAAGACGTCAAGATGCCGCGCTTTCCCAATTTACGCACCGGAGTTCTTGCTCAATCAACACACCAGGTGTTCGGAGATGAAATGCGTCCAAACGTCCATGTTGTGGCCTGTGCTGTGCGAGGTTTAAAGCGCACCGAACTAGACGGCGCATTGATTCCTCTAGCGACGATGGTCGCGGCTTCGTCAGCAGTGCCTGGCTTATTCGCTCCACAGTCCATCAATGGACATTTGTATATCGACGGTGGCGTGCGTTCAGGAGTCAGTGTCGATCTGGCAGCCCCCGCTGATCTGTTGATCGTCATCGCCCCACTCGCAGGCGCAATGTTTGGTCCATTCAATAACTTGGTTGAGCGCAACACCGATCGTGAAATCAATAGTTGGAAGAATTCATGCGGCGGGGCCGTGCGCCTGTTTGCCCCGAGCGCCGCAACTGCCAAGATTGCAACATTGCCGCATCATCTGTTCGACAAAGAACGCGCGATTGAGGCCTACGCCCACGGACGTCAAGAAGTACGGGAAAAATAAAACGATCTGGTCGGCGAATTGCTGAGAAAACCTCAGCAAAAGCCGACCAGATCGTTACAGATTATTTATGTGTTCAGCTGCAGCCAGAAGTGCTACCGCACGATGGGCAAGCGTGGCATGAACCAGCACGGTTCATTTGTACGCCACACTGCATGCACATCGGCGCATCGCTGTGCTTTTGTGTCTGACGAGCAATCTCTGCTGAATGATCGCTCACAGGAGCAACCGGAGCGATTCCCATTTCGAGTTGGGTCACCAATTCTTCAACTGATGGAATGCTCTTCGGATCAGATGCAACGTCGCTTCCAGTTGACGAGACGTATGACGACTCTTCAACACCTGGCAACGTCGGCTGCAAACGCTCGTCAATTGAGAAGATTCCGAGTTCTTCGCGCTCGGCGTAGGTCAAATACTCAAGAGCCATGCGACGGAACAAGTAGTCCATGATTGACGCAGCGAAACGGATGTCCGGATCGTCGGTCATGCCAGCTGGTTCAAAGCGCATGTTGACGAATGCTTCAACGAAGGCTCGCATCGGCACGCCATACTGCAAGCCGTAGCTGATGCTCTTGGCGAATGCGTCCATGATTCCCGACAAGGTTGAACCCTGTTTCGACACGGTCAAGAACACTTCACCGGGGCGACCATCTTCGTATTCACCAATGGTTGCGAAGCCCTTGCAATCGGCCACGCGGAACTCGAAGGTGCGACCGCGGCGACTGCGGGGCAACTTCTGACGAACCGGCTTCGAGATGACTCGCTCAACGATCTTTTCGACAACGGCGGTTGCTGCTGCCTCGGGGGCATCGGACTTGTCATCATCTTTCTTGGCGGTTGACAAAGGCTGACCGACTTTGCAGTTGTCGCGATAGATGGCCACAGCCTTGATGCCCAGTTTCCAGGACAACATATGCAGTGCTTCAATCTCTTCAACCGTTGCCTCTTCTGGCATGTTGACGGTCTTGGAGATCGCTCCTGACAAGAACGGTTGCACCGCACCCATCATGCGCACGTGACCTTCGTAATGAATCGTATTGTCACCCATTGAGCAAGCGAAAACTGATAAGTGCTCGGCCTTCAAATCAGGTGAACCAACAATGCTTTTGTTGGTGTCGATATAAGCAATGATCCGATCCACAACAGGACCCTCATATCCGAGGTTCGTCAAGGCTCGGGGCACCGTCTGATTGACGATGACCATGTTGCCACCGCCCACCAACTTCTTGAACTTGACAAGACCTAGGTCTGGTTCAATACCCGTTGTATCGCAGTCCATCATCAGACCGATTGTTCCAGTCGGTGCCAAAACTGTTGCCTGAGCATTGCGCACGCCGAATTCTTCACCATCGCGAACAGCAGACTCCCACGAGATTGCCGAAGCGGCAACGAGGTCAGGTTGGACGATGTCCGTATTGTCAATTTCCTGATCAGCATCACGATGCATCCGCAAAACGTTGAGCATGTAACGCTCATTCTCGGCGAAGCCGGCGTGAGATCCCATACGACTCGCGGTTCGCGCGCTCGTGGCGTACGCATGACCAGTCATCAAACTGGTCAGTGAAGCGGCCCACGCACGACCTTCAAGAGAATCGTAAGCCAGACCAAGAGCCATCAACATCGCTCCGAGGTTGGCGTATCCAAGACCTAATTGGCGGAACTTGCGACTGTTCTCACCAATCTTCTCTGTCGGGTAATCGGCGCGCCCAACCAAGATTTCTTGAGCGGTGAACATTGTTTCAATGGTGTGCTTATAGGCCTCAACATCAAAAACATCTTGATCATTGAGGTACTTCAATAAGTTGATTGAAGCCAAGTTGCATGCCGAGTTATCAATGTGCATGTATTCGCTGCATGGGTTTGATCCATTGATCCGACCAGATGCATGAGACGTGTGCCATTTGTTGATTGTGGTATCGAACTGCAAACCAGGATCGGCGCAATCCCACGAGGCTTCTGCTATTTGACGCCACAAGTCACGAGCCTGAACAGTGCGCACTGGTTCGCCGGTCTTGACCGCTCGGAAGGACCACTCTTTGCCTTCAACAACTGCGTTCATGAAATCGTCGGTGATACGTACCGAGTTGTTGGCGTTCTGATATTGCACGCTGAATGAATCCGAGCCATCAAGATCCATGTCGAATCCAGCGTCACGCAAAACGCGAGCCTTCTTTTCTTCTTTGGCCTTGCACCAAATAAATTCTTCGATGTCGGGGTGATCAACGTTGAGAATGACCATCTTGGCAGCACGACGGGTCTTGCCACCTGACTTGATGGTGCCGGCCGATGAGTCGGCGCCACGCATGAAGCTCACGGGACCAGAAGCAGTACCGCCGCCCTGAAGGAGTTCAACGCTAGAACGGATCTTTGACAAGTTGATGCCCGAACCCGAACCGCCCTTGAAGATAATTCCTTCTTCGCGATACCAGTTCAAGATGGCATCCATCTTGTCTTCAACGGCCAAGATGAAGCACGCACTGGCCTGCTGCGGGACGCCCTTCACGCCAATGTTGAACCACACCGGGCTGTTAAACGCGGCGCGCTGGGTCACCAAGATGAACTTCAATTCATCACTGAAATTGTCGGCCTCGGCCTGATCGACGAAATAACCGCCCTCAACGCCCCATGTGGTGATCGTGTTAGCCACACGGTCGATGACCTGCTTGAGTGATTGTTCACGCTCGTCGGTGCCGGGGGTACCACGGAAATACTTCTGAGCCACGATGTTGGTGGCGTTCAGCGACCAGGTGACGGGGAATTCGACTCCGAGCTGTTCAAAGGCGACTGATCCGTCCTTCCAGTTCGAGATACGGGCATCACGCTTCTCCCAGACCACCTGGTCGTAGGGGTGCACACCAGGGGTGGTGTAGTGACGACGGATTCCGATGGCGAGACGGTCCGGGGCGAGTGACATATTGATTCCTTTTTTCGACAGGGTGAAGTATTTTTACAGATGACATGGGGAAATGTTGAATTTAGATCATGACACATCAGACACAAGATGTGGTGTATTCCCCAAGTGCCTGTGCTTGCAACCACAAGTGGTAGTGAAATTACATCAGAGTAACTACACCAATGTCAATGACCCTCGCGTATCACCTGCTCACACGGGGTTTTTCCACAACGCCATAGTGTCGCTGGTCACATTCATGTCGCATTCATGTCGCATCAATTCCCCGCTCGTGACAAATTCTTTGTTGAAAGGGCGGTGGATTTCAGTAGGTCCAGGACTCCGTCGTCCCACCCAAATTCGACGGTCAACACCTAGAAAACACCAGATCTTGGGCCACCGAATCACTAGCCACGGTCCTCCGCCGCCACTTTCAACAGAGGTAACCCTAAGCGCAACACCCTGTGGGGAGGAAGTGGATAACCCTGTGAATTAACCCTTTGTTTAGGGGAAAACCCTGTGGACAGGGGTGTGCATCATGCTTTTTCAGGCTTTTCAGCCAATTCGGGTAATAGAAACTGGAATTCCGTTTAAAACTGAGGTTCCGGACAACGGATCCAAGGCTTCGTGATCACTCAAAACATTCGAATTCACGCCACTCAATGACTCAGCAACACGCATCTTGGTGCCGGGATGATCGTGACCCCAACCATGCGGCAAGCTCACTACTCCTGGACGAATATCATCGGTAATTTCAACTGGCACAATAACGCTTCCGACGCGCGACGTGACCGTGACAAAAATTTCTTCGGCAGATTCATTAATTAAATCAAGGCTTTTTGCGTCATCTGTGTGCATTTGCAATGAACATCGCACATTTCCTTTCACAAGTACCTGAATGTTGTGCATCCACGAGTTGTTCGTTTTCAAATGACGTCGCCCGACTAATACGAATCGATTTTTGGTGAATTCGTCAATGGAATCAAGCAACCGTGGCACATCAGCAATCAAAGGTTCAGGTGCGAGTTCAATCATTCCGGTGCGCGTGCGCAGTGCGTCAGGCAAGCGTGGCTTAAGTGCGCCGAAGTCAACACCATGCGGATGATCGAGCAACAGTTGCAGCGACGCTCCCCCCACGTTGCTTCCGAACCCTGCTCCGTACGGACCGGTCTGCAACATGAAGTCCAACATGCGCGCCGGACCACGGCGACCTTCAGCATTTAAAACATCAATGATCTCGTCAGCATTTCGACCATGTATGGGTGACGAAGGATCACCAATGCTGTTGCGTACTAAGCCTTCGATGGCAAGATCATCAGCAAGATGTGGATCGGCATGAGGTCCGAGACCTTGCGCAATCATTCCGAGCTTGGCAAGAATTTCCCATTCATCAGGTTGACCGTCGTCGAGCGAAAGTACTGGCGTGCTGTAGTTAGCAATATTGCGAATCGCAAACTGCAATAACAAAACGTCGTAGTGATCTCTCTGCAATTGTGATGGCACTGGCAAAATCACGTCGGCATGACGGGTCGTTTCGTTGAGATACAAATCAACACTGATCATCAACTCAAGTTTTTCAAAGGCGTCAGAAAGTTGTCGTGAATGCGGGGTTGACAAAATTGGATTGCCAGCAACTGTGACGAGAGCCTTAATCCCAACATCGCCAGCATCAGTGATCTCTTCGGCCATGGCCGCGGCCGGGTATTCACCCATCACTTCGGGATAACCCTTGACTTTGGTTTTCCCACCGCCGCGACCGATTCGGAATCCACCACCTTTTCCTGACGTACCGCGGGTTGTCGGTCCACCAAGGACAGGCTTCGTAAACATCACTCCACCAACCGAATCTAAATTTCCGGTCAGGGTGTTTACGACATCAATGAGCCATGAAGCAGTCGTACCAAACTCGGTAGTAGTTGTTCCGATGCGTCCATACAACGCCGCCGTTTTTGCTGCACTTAATTCGCGCGCCACTTGGCGAATCACGTCGGCTTCAAGTCCGGTCGCTTGGGCAACTCGTTCGGGAGTGAACTCACGTGACGCCTCACGCACGTCATCGAGACCATTCAAAAGAACTGCAATGTGATCTTGGATTTTCACCAAACTTTCGGCGAACAACACATTCACGATGGCCATCAAGAACAACGCATCTGTTGCCGGCCGAATGGCAATCCATTGATCGGCTTCTTCGGCAGTTCGCGTGCGGCGCGGGTCGACGACGACAACCTTGCCGCCTCGAGCACGAATCGCTTCAATACGTCCTGGAAAATCGGGAGCAGTACACACGCTTCCATTCGATGCGTACGGATTCGCTCCCAAAATCAGCAGATAATCAGTACGATCGAGGTCGGGAACGGCTACCGAAACACCCGTGCCAAACATATAACCCGCCGCAACTTGTTTGGGTAATTGATCAACTGTTGATGCACTAAATCGATTATGGGTGCCAAGGCCTTGTAACAAAGTTCGGTTGTACAACATTGCCGACAAACTGTGGGCGCCAGGGTTGCCGAGATACACACCAACTGCATCGCGACCGTGTCGTTCAATCACATCTTGCAAGCGACCAGCAATCTCGGCCCACGCTTCATCCCACTCCACCTCAACGTGTTCACCGTTGCGTTTGATGAGGGGCTTACGCAAGCGATCAGGGTCTTCGTGAAGCTGTTTGAGTGTTGAACCCTTGGGACAAATAAAACCGTGAGAAAACACGTCGTCCATATCTCCGCGAATTCGTCCAATTGTTGATCCCTTGACAGTGATTTCTAAACCACAGCCGGCCTCACATAATGGGCAGGTTCGATAGGCAATGCGTTCGTCACTCATGCCCTCACCCTAGAACGCTGTGCACCGCGAAAACTGAATGAGCGTCAGGACACTGGCGATTTGTCGAGCAGGGCCGCTTCACGTTGGAAGTCTTCAGCTGCATCGAAATTCTTGTACACACTCGCGAAGCGCATATAAGCAACTTCATCAACGGCTCGTAAACGCTCAAGCACTGCGAGGCCAACTTTGGTACTCGGCACATCGCCTCCACCAGTCGCTCGCAGTTCTTCTTCAACCGAGTCGGCTAGAGCGTTGATGGCATCATCGTCAATGGGTCGACCCTTCGATGCCGCCTTGACTCCAGAAATCAACTTGCCGCGATCGAACGGCTCACGGCCACCATGAGTCTTGGTGATCATGAGCGGTACTTCGTCCATACGTTCAAACGTCGTAAAGCGGTGCAAGCACTGCGGGCATTCACGACGACGACGAATCGCAGCACCTTCTTCGGCTGTACGTGAATCGACCACTTTGGTGTCTTCATGTCGGCAGATGACGCAACGCATAGCGCCATGGTAGTAGAAAAATGAACTATTCAGCGGGGACAATGAGACGTTGACCGACATCGACTGACGCTCCGCCGTTCAATTCGATCAATGAATGCACGTAATTTCGGATGTTTCCGCTGGTCAGCGACGAAGCAATGGACCACAACGTGTCGCCTGATTGCACGATATAAAAACCTTCGCCCTGCACAAAGGCGAGCGCGACGTCGACACCATTGACCGAGGTGCTGATGGGCTGAGCACTCGCAGAAAAGGGCGTCACCGCGGGGACGGAGGCAGACACATCCCCACGGCTCGCCAAAGTGCGGAAGCCGAGGCAGGCGGCTACCACAACAGCACCTACGGCCAAACCCACCACCAGCCGACGACGCAAGTACACGTCGTGGGACAGGTGGCGAGTAGGGGCCATAGAAGAAGATAAAGAAGAAACAGAAGAACGATTTCCGGATCGGTTGGGCTGAATCTCGACGATGTAACGGGGGTCAAGTGCGAGGGCCATGATGAATCTTTCTGATCGGTAGAGCGGGCTCTGGTGAACCGCTGTTGTTGACAGTGTGCGTGAGGGGTATGGCACAGTGACCATTCCCCGCACGAACGCTTGTTCGTAGGCTATGCGAACGCCTGTTCGGTGTCAACCACTGATTGTAAATAAGCCGTCTACCAGCACAAATAGGATTTTTACGAACAGGTGTTTGACTCTCACCCCGAACACCCGTACGATGCACGCATGAGCGAACACATTCTCACCGACCGTCAACGTGGCATTCTCGAGTGCATTGAAGCCTGTATGGAAGATCGAGGCTTCCCACCATCAGTGCGCGAAATCGGCGACACCGTTGGTCTCACATCGCCATCCACGGTGCACAACCATCTCAATACCCTGCAGCGCTTGGGCTTTCTTGAACGAGATCCCAATTTGCCCCGGGCCATCAAAGTCAACTGGGACCGCAACAGTGGCGCGATCATCGCCCGCAGTCGCGTGCACCACGTGCCACTCATCGGTGATGTCGCCGCTGGAACCGATGTTTTGGCGCAAGAAAACGTTGAAGAACTTCTCCCCCTCCCAGCCGACTTCACCGGTGAGGGCGATCTCTTCATGTTGCGCGTCCGCGGCGATTCAATGATCGAAGCGGGCATTCTTGATGGCGACTATGTCGTTGCTCGCCAGCAGCTCACTGCCAACAACGGCGACATCGTGATTGCCGGGATTCCTGGCGATGAAGCAACGGTCAAGACCTACACCCGCAAGGGCCGCGAAGTCGTTTTGCTGCCAGCCAATCCACGCCTTTCGCCCATGCACTTTTCATCAGACGATGTCCGCATCTTTGGCAAGGTCGTCACTGTTCTACGTCGTCTCTGAAATGTCGTCTCTGAAATGTCGCCTCTGAAAATTTTGTTACTGGCCAGCTCGATCTTCGGGGCGTGGCGGTGCCCACGGATCAGATGATCTTGTATCCGAGCCAACAATCGAGTCACTGCTGGATTGATAACTGACATACACCTCTGGTCGAGCATTCATTGCAACCTTGCGACGAGCACGTCGACTGACTCGAGTGGCAATGATTGCCAAAATCAGCAATGCGAGCGCAACCAGAACAAGCGATGCTCCGCTGATCAGCAATGCCCCATCCATCATTGATGCGTTACGGCCAACTGCAATGACTGCATTGGATTCATTCGATTGCATCACCAAAGTGAACGTTCCCGGTTCTGAAAGTACAAAAGTCAACACCGACTTGCCCACAAAATCGGGTGCATCGTATTCAACAGAATCATCAGGTCGAACGTCGACCTCTGTTCCATCGCTTGATTGCAGAGCAACCGCTACTTCAGGAGCCACATCAAACTTGTAATCGCGCGTATCGTTATTGCACGCACCGAGATTGGCAATCGTTCCCTTGGTTTCGACGTAGATGTAATAGCGACCAGTTGCTGAAATATCAATCGTTGAGACACAACCACTCGGAGTTCGTACTAAATCACTAATGAGTTGTTGATCACGCTGAACGCCAATCAACGCCAGAGTCATTCCGACCGCAAAAACTACAACAGCCGAAATCCACCACCATTTAATCGAGCGAACTTTTGGCGTGTCATCAGACATCAGGAGACTCCAAGACGCTGCGCAACTCGCTCAATCATCTCATCACTTTGCACAACTGCCACACGAATAAACCCGCGGCCCTGCTCGCCGTACAAATCGCCAGGACTGACTAACGTTCCGGCTTCACGGGCTAAACGCTCGGTGAATTCCCACGAATCTTCAACTTTGAACCACAAATAAAAACCACCATCAGGCAACGAAATATTGATGCCCGACCATTTTGACAAGATGTCGGCCATGCGCTCAAGTCGATGTCGATAACGATCACGTTGCGCCACAACATGTTCGTCGTCGTTTAGAGCAGCGACAGCTGCGGCTTGCGCCGGACCTGGCACCATCATTCCCACATGCTTGCGAACCTCAGATAAGTAATGCACGAGGTCGTGATCTCCGGAGTACGCACCCACTCGAAGCCCTGCCAAATTTGAACGCTTTGATAATGAATGAACGGCAATCACTCCATCTGAACCGTGTTGCAAAATCGTCTGTGCTGGACCATCCCAGGTGAATTCGGCGTAACACTCATCACTAAAAACGGGGACACCATGAGCACGACCCCAAATAGCGGCTGCTCCAAGATCGTCAATTGCGCCGGTCGGATTAGATGGGCTATTGACCCACAACAGCAACGCCCGCTTGGCATCTTGTTCACTAATGGCGTTCAGATCAATTCCGCCACGATCGTTACATGGCACGGCGACGGCACGACAACCGGCCAAAGTGGCGCCCATTTCGTACGTTGGGTACGCAACGGCTGGATACAAAACAGTGTCAAGCCATGGTGAACGCAACTTCATCCATTGCGGCAATGTGCCGACGAATTCTTTGGTACCGATACACGCAGCAATATCGACCGCAGCGATCGTTACGTTGAAACGACGTTGCATCCAAGCCGCAAAAGCCTCACGCAAACCAAGAGATCCGATTGAGGGTGGATAACCGCGCTCGCTATTGCTTGCGGCCAAGGCAGCAAGCACCGAGGCCGGAGGCGGATCGCACGGCGTGCCAATGGACAAATCAATCAGCCCACCTTCAAACGGCACTGCCAGGGGCTTATACGAATCGAGGCGTTCGTAGGGATACGGAGGCGGAACAAAACCAGCAGAGTGATCAGGAGCGGAATTCATGAGTTATATGTTGCCTGTCGGGGTGGGGTCAACGCCACCATCAGCCACCACAAATTCGCTCAATCGCCCGACCGAGGCCTCGGCGAGTCGCGCGCGGACGCGGACTCCGTCGGTTTCGTGGGTAGTTGACACCACTTCTCCTTCTCGATGCACTGCAGCCAAAATATCACCACGTTCATACGGAATCAGCAGTTCAATAACTTTGCTGACCGAGCGCAAACGATCAGACAAAGTCTGCAAAAAACGATCAATGCCGTCGCCAGTATTTGCGCTAATACCAACCGAACCTGGGTGCCACGCGACCACATCGGCCACACCGACGGGGTCAAGATCGCTCTTATTGAAGACCAAGAATTCGGGGACTTCATCAGCATGGATTTCGCGCAGAACCGTTCGCACCGCGTCAATCTGGCCATCGGGATCGGACGATGATCCGTCAACGACATGCACCAAATAATCGGCCCGCGCTGCCACTTCAAGTGTGCTCTTAAAAGATTCAACAAGGCCGTGCGGAAGGCGCCGCACAAAACCAACAGTGTCTGTCACGAGCACCGGTTCACCACCAGGAAATGACAATCGCCGAGTCGTTGGATCGAGCGTCGCGAACAGTCGATCTTCGACCAACACTCCCGCGTTTGTTAAGCGATTTAACAATGTCGACTTTCCGGCATTGGTGTACCCCACGATGACCACATTGGCTAGTCCACTACGTGAACGACCTTTGCGTTGCAGATCGCGCGTATTGCCAAGTTCTTTGAGTTCTTGTTCAAGACGGGTAATACGATTCTTAATTCGCCGACGATCAACTTCGAGCTTGGTTTCACCGCTACCAAATCGCGATCCAACGCCACCTCGCTGCTGCGACATTTTGGCATCGGCACCGCGTCGTAAACGCGGCAAGCGATAACGCAGTAAGGCCAGTTCGACTTGAGCCTTGCCCTCTAGGGTGTGGGCATTTTGTCCAAAGATGTCAAGAATCACCGCAGTGCGGTCTAGCGCAGTTCGTCCCAACAACTTTTCTAAGTTGTACTGCTGACCAGGTGACAATTCGTTGTCAAACACCACGGTGTCGGCGTCAACTGCCAAACACAATTCGCGCAACTCTTCAGCCTTACCTTTACCAACGAACCAAGTGTGATCCGGCACGTCCCGCTTTTGCGTGAGTCGTCCCGCTTCATCAGCACCCGCAGTATCAATCAACAAACTCAATTCATCGAGACTGGCTTCGGTATCTTCTTCGGTTTTGCCATGCAATGTCACGCCAACCAAAACAATTCGCTCGCGAATCGAGCGCTCAATCAGGGTCTGACCGAGGGCTTGGTTATATGGCGAGTTGGGACTTGAATTCGTCACATGTGCACCGAAATTGACGCAATAAAGACCGCTGGCCCGATCAAGGTCACGGCACGAGTTGACGAGTCAACCCGAACCTTGGCATCGCCACCGTCCATATGCACAATGACTTCCGATGTTGAGGCCGGTACAAGTCCCCACGCAATCGCTGCCTCGGCGGCAGCACAGGCACCAGTTCCACAGGCCAAAGTGATTCCGGCACCGCGCTCATGTACACGCATCGTGATCGCATGAGGCTCGGGTCCAGGTTCAATAATTTCAAGATTCACGTGCGGAACTTTTTGTCCAAGTTCGGTGAGGTCGACCATGGCAACATCGTCCACTCCGACAACCGAGTGCGGATTGCCCATGGACAGATGGCGTACCGGACGATCGGGGTTGCAGCCGAGACTGGCCCAGTTATGCGGTTCGGGTAGATCGGTGACGTAACCCATGTCGACGCTGATGTCTAATGAACCGTCGTGCCAATCGCTTTCAACGCTCACGGTGCGCTCGCCGGCATCAGTGTCAACAATGTATGTCGCAGGCTTGCCCTCAGGACCAGCGATGTGCCAATGCGCGGCCTGCACCAAACAGCGAATACCGTTTCCGCTCATCTCGGCTCGACTGCCATCGGCGTTATACAACACCATTGCGAGTCGATTGCCCTGCATGATTTCGAGCAGCAACAAACCATCAGCCCCAACTCCGAAACGACGATCACACCACCGTTGAGCCAATTCGGACCATTGGAATGAAGCGTCGGCTTGCGCAATATTGACGACTAAAAAGTCATTGCCGAGGCCGTGATGTTTGGATAGATCAATATGCATAGGACTTGTCTTCAGACTACGCCAAAAGGTTGACCATTCATAAGGCTGATTAAGAAGGTCATAAGGCTGATTAAGCAGGCTCGCCAAAAAGCCTGATGAGTTGCGGCGCGACTTCGGCAACTGGGTCAACATCGATATCAAACCACACGATTCGCGGATCACGCCGAAACCAGCGTTCTTGCCTCACCGCAAACTGGCGAGTACGTAAGACAACTGTCGCAACAACTTCTTCAAGCGACATCCGCCCTTCAAGGTGCTCAACCATTTCTTTGTAGCCGAGTGCCTGGAACGCAGTGGGCGACAATCCAGCCACCAGTAATTTCTCAACCTCATCACGTAGGCCTCGCTCAACCATGATGTGCACACGAGTTTCAATACGCTGCGCCAACACCTCTCGCGACCAGCGCAAAGCCACTTGTTGCACCGAACTCTCAGGATAGGTGTCAACACCTGGTCCAAATGAAGAAAATGGTTTGCCGCTCCCCTCGCAAACCTCAAGCGCGCGCACTATGCGGCGCACATTGTTGGGCTCCATTTTTGTCGCTGCTGACGGGTCAAGAGATGCAAGCCGCGCGTGCAAGACTTCCGGCCCTAGTTCAAGAACTTCTTGATCTAAACGTGCTCGGACCTCGGGCCACTGACCAGGCAACGTCAGCTCATCAACGACTGCACGCACATACAAACCGGTTCCACCGACGAGCAGTGCACGACCATCACGCGCTGCGATGTCACTGATTGCCGAGTGATACGCCACTTGAAAATCAGCAACTGTAAAAGGCTCAGTTGCATCAACTAAATCGATCAAATGATGGGGCACCAATTGCTGCTCTTCGAGCGTGGGTTTAGCAGTACCAATATCCATTCCGCGATACACCTGCATCGCGTCGATTGAGACCAATTCAATTCCGAGATTTCGACCAACGTCAGATGTTGCAACTGCCATCGCCACCGATGACTTACCGCTCGCCGTCGGACCTAAAATGACGAGCGACTGCGGAACGACCGTCGTTTGAGTCGTCATTCGATCATCACATCGATGCGACAGGAATGCGAACTTTGTGCGATGGATCCGCAGTGACCTCACGCAAAATTCCACGAAGGTGGTGCGGAGCAGCCTCGGTAATTTCGACCAATCCGTAACTTCCGGTCCGAATCGCATTCTTTGGTCTGAAGTGCACAACCTTGTTCTGCCGGGTACGGGCTTGATAGACCTCGGGATTACGGCGCGATGGACCCTCAATCAGAACATCTTCAATACGACCGACTCGAGCTTCATGACGAATCACTGCCGAGTGCTCAACGACAACTCGTAATCGCGCAAATCGATCGACGACCACAGCGGGATCAACAAACTGATCAACCATTGTTGCTGCTTCGGTTCCTTCGCGTGGCGAGAATATGTACGTGTAGGCATAGTCGTAATCGGCTTCAGCGGACACTTCGAGAGTACGTACGAAATCTTCTTCAGTTTCGCCAGGGAAACCGACGATGATGTCGGTGCTAATTGCCAAATCAGGAATGAGCAGACGAGCCTGGTGGAGTTTTTCTAAATAGCGTTCGGCGCTGTATCCACGATGCATGATGGCAAGGATCCGATCGCTACCTGATTGCAACGGATAATGCAAATGCTCACAGATCGTTGGCACTTCCGCCATCACTGCAAAAGTTTCTGGTCGCATATCTTTGGGATGAGGACTGGTAAAGCGAACTCGTTTGATTCCGGGAACCATTCCGACTTCACGCAACAATTCGCTGAACAGTGGACGCGCCGAAACATCTTCGCCGGCACGTCGCTTATCTAGTTGCAAGTCACGCCCGTAGCTATTCACGTTCTGACCAAGCAAAGTCACTTCGGTGACTCCTTGATCGGCAAGAGCCCGCACTTCTGACACGATCTCGACATACGGTCGACTTATCTCAGAACCGCGCACTGTGGGCACGATGCAAAAGGCACACGAATTGTCGCACCCGATTTGAATCGTGACCCATGCGTCGTATGACGTCGCACGCTTGGCCGGTAGTGCCGATGGGAACATCGCGTGATCGTCGAGGACGGCTTCTTCCAAAATTTCGGTCAGCGGCCCGTCGACGCGGGCAGTCTCAAGGAGTTCGGCAGCGCGGTGCACATTATGCGTACCCATCACCACGTCAACCCACGGTGCGCGCTTTTGGACAATGTCGCGGTCCTTCTGGGCCAGACAACCCGAGACCACGATTTGTCGGCCTTCGCGAGCATCTTTCCAGCGCTTCAACATTCCGAGGTTGCCGTACAACTTGTTGTCGGCGTTTTCGCGAATGCAACAGGTGTTCAGCACAACGACGTCGGCATCATCTTCTTCTTTAACTGCGACCAGGCCGTCTGCATCTAAAAGCCCAGAGATTCGCTCAGAATCATGGTCGTTCATCTGACACCCAAAGGTGCGCACGACATAAGAACGAGGATCTTGGCTTGCCATAACTCGTTCAGGATACCCCTGAACGACCGTCATCATTCTTTGACGAAATTGCGCAGAGCCTGTCCGCTCGCCACATGCCGGAGCCGAAATAGGGCCCGTACCTCAATCTGGCGAACTCTCTCACGGGTGATATTAAAAGCCTGGCCTACCTCTTCAAGGGTTGCGCTGTGTTCGATATCGAGTCCAAACCGCATTTTCATGACTTCTCGTTCGCGCTCGGGAAGCTCGTCAAGAACAACCCGCATGGCTTCGCGCATATCTTCAAGTTCGACCCCATCGCTTGGGTCGACTGCGTCGGCGGCGGCAATATGATCGGCAATCGTTGAATCGCCATCAGCACGAGTGGGCTGGTCAAGACTGGTTGTGTCAGCCGCCATACTGAAGTATTCAGCAACTCGATCTGGTGACTCGCCCATGGCTCGAGCGATTTCTATGATCGTCGGCTCGCGTTGATTCAACTGGGTCAATTCGCGCTGCACTCGTAAAGCACGATTGATGTTCTCCATGGCGTGGGTCGGAAGACGAATATTGCGACTCTCTTCAGCTACCGCTCGCGAAATCGCTTGCTTGATCCACCATGTGGCATACGTAGAAAACTTAAAGCCACGCGTGTAATCAAATTTTTCGACGGCTTTCATGAGGCCGATGTTTCCGCTCTGAATCGCATCAGCGAGTGGCATAGAAACTTTCGTATAACGCTTGGCAATACTCACAACAAGGCGCAGGTTCGCATTAGTGAGATCTTCACGAGCCCGACGGCCTTGATCTATCACACGCTGCAAACGTCGGCGATCAAGCGTTGAAACTGCGTCACCAAGACCATCAAGTTCGGTGCGTGCGTCACTACCTAGAACAATTTTCCGTCCGAGAACTTTTTCTTCATCGGCAGTCAACAACGCAATGCGACTGATTTCTTGCAGATACAAACGAATGGCATCTTGACCAGCATCATCGCCAGCTCGTTCACTGCGTGATGATTTCTGTTTCTGTGGATTATTTTTTAATCCGTTCAGCGACGGACGGCGCAACTCACCAGAATCATCAAGTTCAAATGATTGATCAACTCTGATACCGATCTTTTCAATTGATGAACGAACTGAATCAATGACTTCGGGAGACAATTCAATGTCGCGCAGTGCATCAACGATGTCTTCGGTAGAAAGCTCACCTTGGCGTTGACCAAACGCAATTAGCGCCGACCATTCTGCTACGTCAATACCGACAACAGGAACGAGTGATGTTCCAGCAAAATCATTGCTGGCATCATTCTTCGCTATCGTCACCTTGACCCCCCGACTGAACTGTTCGTACTGCAAGCCACATTAGCAATGACTCAGCAGCCGCTAAAGCCGTTCGCTCATTGTCAAGATTCTCAAGTTGAACTCGCGCATCACGATCCTCACGAATTTCATCAGGATTGGCGATTCGGGTGCGTTGAGTCAGAAGTCGACGTACGGTGACTCCAATCAAATTGAGGGCAACCGAGCTTGGTTCGACCTCAATATCGGCAACAGCCGCACGTTCAAGCATCTCGCGGACTTCGGGATCAGCGATACCTAAGGCATTGTTCAGCAAACTTCCCATTTCTATTTCTGCAGCAGTCGCCAAGGTTAAAAACGCACGTCGAGATATTTCTGCAGCAAAAAGCGCTTCAATGAGCCAAGGCGCAATGGCATCCCAATTTTGGAGCAGCAAACTAATAGCGATGAACTCGGCATTTTCAGAAACACCAACGCCACGGGCAACGGGCGCTTCGACTACCGGCCGAGCAGAGCGGCGTTCGGCCAAACGACTCAAGTCGGCGACTGGCAAACCCACTCTGGCGGCAACTTCGCCTGCATACAGTTTGCGAACATTGACATCGGGGTGTTCATTAATCACTTCCATTGCCTGCGCCGCCAAACGAGCACGATCTTCTGGACTCCGTAAAGGTTTTCCCGATACGACACGATTCACGCGAAAACCCAAGAAAGGAACCGCATCATCAATGGCTGCGGCTAGCGCAGCGGGATCGGAAATCGCGAGATCACCCGGGTCTTTACCATCGGGAAACTTGGCCACCGAAACTTGAACCTGGTATTTCTTTTCCCACTCGTAAAACTTTTCAGCGGCACCCTGACCAGCGGCGTCGGCGTCAAAGGCCAGGACCACTTTGCTGGCGAATCGTTTCAAGATACGCACATGCTCTTCGGTGAGAGACGTTCCACACGTTGCGACAGCACGCGTGACACCCGAACGATGAAATCCGATGACATCGGTGTATCCCTCACACACGATGACCTGATCGGCCTTCACGACATCGTTCTTTGCCCAGTTCAGGCCATACAAAGTTTTTGATTTGAAGTAGATCTTGGTCTCAGATGAGTTTTTGTATTTCGCAGGATCGATACTGCCCGGCAAGATGCGTCCGCCGAAAGCTACGGGATCACCATTATCACTGAAGATCGGAAACATGATGCGCGCCCGAAACGAATCTTGCAGACGATTGGCTTTGTTAGTAAATGCCAACCCAACATCGCTGAGCACGTCGGCGGCGAAACCCTTCTTGACAAGATGTTGGCTGAGCGCATCCCATTCATCGGGCGCATAACCCAATTGAAATTGTCGAGCAACGTCTCCCGCCAAACCACGGTCTCGCAAATAGTCGCGAGCAGCCCGCGCATCGGGCGAATGAAGGAGGCGTTGGTGATACCAATCAACAGCCTCGGCCATTGCACTGATGAGTTTCTTTCGACGTTGACGGTCTTGGCTTTCGCCACCTGTCGTATACGTGAGAGTGATATTTGCGCGAGCCGCCAACTTTTCTACTGATGAAACAAAATCAATATGTTCAATTTCTTGAACGAAGGTGAAAATATCTCCGGCTGCTTGGCAACCAAAGCACTTGTAGCGACCGGTTTCTTCGCGGACGTTAAACGATCCGCTTTTTTCGGTATGAAAAGGGCACAGCCCCACCCAGTTGCGGCCGGCTTTTCGTAATGCGACATATTGCTGAATCACTTCGACGATAGATGTGGATGCCCGCACCCTCTCGATGTCGTCTTCAACAAATGCCATGCAGGAGAGGCTAATCCACGGGTGGAGTGGACGGTTTACCCCGACTGGCCTTCATAGAAAAACCGATGGAAGCAACCAAAACAAGCACAATCACCACAAGCGAAAGCAATGTAGGGATCTGATACCAATCGTGAATCAACATCTTGATGCCGACAAAGGCCAAGATGACAGCAAGCCCCTCTTTGAGATAACTGAAGCGAGCATGTGCGTCGGCCAATAGGAAATACAGAGCTCGCAATCCCAAAATGGCGAACGCATTCGATGAAAACACGATGAATTGCTCTCGGCTTACTGCGAGCACTGCTGGCACTGAGTCAACAGCAAAGAGAACATCGGTGAACTCGATCAAGACCAGTACTGCAAATAATGGAGTCGCCAGTCGTACCCCATTTTGACGCGTAAACAGTTTCTGCCCGTCCAATTCGGTCGTACTCGGCACAAAACGATTGACGAGTTTCATGAAACGACCGGACGCTGGATCCATCTCCTCTTCACCTTTGACAACCAATTTGACTGCGGTGAAAATCAAGAATGCCCCAAAGATGTACAACACCCACGAGAACTTTTCAATCAGTGCTATGCCAGCAAAAATGAAAATCGCCCGCAAGGCTAAGGCGCCGAAGATTCCCCAAAAAAGCACTCGGTGCTGATATTTCAAAGGGATCTTGTAGAAACTGAGAATCAGTGCCCAGACAAACACATTGTCGATACTCAAACTCTTCTCAATCAGGTAACCACTGATGTATTCGCCAGATGCCGCGCCACCAAAGGCGATCGCAATAACTCCAGTGAACGCCACACCGATTGAAATCCAAACAGCACTCTCAATCAAGGCTTCACGCGGTCCGACGTCATGGGCCTTACGGTGAATGACCAAGATGTCAACGGCCAGCAAGACGCAAATGAAAGCCATGAGCGCGACCCAAGCCCAGCCTGGAACATCTAGATCAACAAAATTAAGCTTCTCAGATTCGGATGTCAGAAAACGTGAAATCATCATGCCCTATTGAACAATCCACCGATTGAACCACCGCTACTAGCTCCACCCGTTGGCATCATGCTTTGAATCCAACCCAACAATTCATTGGGATTACGAGTCTGTGTCCATACTTTGCCTGGACCACTGAAATCAAATACCAAACCTTCACCGCTCTTGAAAGTCTGCATTAAACCACCGCTGGCTTGACGAATATTCATTGACACCGTGCCCTCGTATGCGACCATATGCCCGGTATCGACCGTCAGCGACTGGCCTGCTTGCAAGTCCCACATTTCAAGGGCGCCGTAGCAGGCAAATACAACTGGACCTTGACCTTCAGCACGGATAATGAAACCACCTTCAGAGCCAAACATGTTCTTGAATCCACCCCACTGCGTATCAATGGAGACATTGGTGTCATTGGCAAGCCATGAACCTTTTTGGATGAACAACTGTGTTGCCGACGAGACATCAAAACTCACGATGTCACCGGGCAGACGTGCGGCCACATCAATGAAGCCACCTTCTGCCGGGGCCGTGTAAGTGCTCACGAAAAAGCTTTCACCGCCAAGCGCGGCGCGCTTGAGACTTTTCATAATTCCGCCTTCGGCTTTAGCTGCCAAAGTCACGCCCGTTGACATGGTCATCATGGCACCACTTTCAACCCGCACTGGTTCGTTACCGGCCAAGTTGATACGAGCCACGCCATATGCGGGACCCAGTCGAGTCTGAATTTGCATTGTGAACCTCCAATGATTCGCGGCCCGCCACGGACCTACTTAGTGTCTGATTTCTTTTTACCGCTTGAAGCGAGCACAGCATGTGCAGCCGCCAGGCGGGCAATCGGGACTCGGAACGGTGAGCAGCTCACATAATCGAGACCAACTCGGTAGAAGAGATCAATTGATTCGGGGTCGCCGCCGTGTTCTCCACAAACACCCAACTTGATACCGGGCTTGGCGGCGCGACCACGCTTGGCGGCAATTTTTACCAATTCGCCGACGCCATCTTGATCGATGGTTTCGAACGGGTTGCGCTTCAGCAATCCGCCTTCGAGATAGGCCGGCATCATGCGGCTTTCGATGTCGTCACGGCTAAAACCAAAGGTCATCTGGGTGAGGTCGTTGGTACCAAAGCTGAAGAAGTCGGCTTCTTCAGCCAACTCATCAGCTCGCAAGGCGGCACGTGGAGTTTCAATCATCGTTCCGATGGAGACCTTGGGCTTCTTTGCCGAGCCTTTGGTTGCGTCAGCAATTCCCTTCACAACCCACGAACGAGCCAAGGCCATTTCTTCACGGGTCACAGTGAGCGGAATCATGACTTCAACGATGGGCTTGCCACCTTTGGCGGCACGGTCTGCTGCCGCTTCCATGAGTGCCTGTACCTGCATCGCGTACAAGCCCGGCTTCACAACGCCAAGACGTACACCACGGGTTCCGAGCATCGGGTTGTGTTCAGCCCATTCGTGAGCGGCCTTTAGCAATCGTTCTTTTTCTGTTGACCACTCGGCAGGTGGCGTCGTGGCTTTTTCGATTTCAAGTTCGTGTACGTTGGGCAAGAATTCGTGCAACGGCGGATCAAGCAAACGCACCGTGACAGGAAGTCCGTCCATGGCCTTCAAGATGTCGATGAAGTCTTTCTTTTGTACTTTGCGAAGTTCTTCAAGCGCGCTCGCTTCTTCTGCTGCGCTTTGCGCCAAGATCATGCGGCGCACAACGGGCAGACGATCTTCGGCCAAGAACATGTGCTCGGTACGGCACAGGCCAATACCTTCAGCGCCAAGTTTGCGAGCGTTTGTTGCATCTTCGCCAGTGTCGGCGTTTGCTCGCACTGCCATCTTGCCCTTGCGGACCTGATCACACCACTGCAGGATGATTTCAAATTCTTTGGGCGGCTTGGCCTCTTGCAATGCAAGTGAACCAAGAACGACTTCGCCAGTTGTTCCGTCAAGCGAAATGATGTCGCCTTCTTTGACGACGATGTCGCCAACGGTGAACTGCTTGCCGTCAATCTTGATGGCTTCAGCGCCGACAACTGCTGGCGTTCCCCAACCACGGGCAACAACGGCGGCGTGGCTGACGAGACCACCACGAGCGGTCAAGATACCTTCAGCGATCATCATGCCGTGAACGTCTTCTGGGCTTGTTTCGCTGCGCACCAAAATAACTTTTTCTCCACGGTCGGATGCATCAGCTGCCTCATCGGCGGTGAAGTACACCTTGCCGACGGCTGCGCCAGGTGAAGCGGCGAGACCCTTAGCAATAACTTTCTTGGCGCCAGCCTCGAACTGCGGGTGAAGAACCTGATCGAGATGCTCGGCAGCAACGCGAGTAATCGCTTCTACCTTGCTGATCTTCCAAGAATTCTTTTTGCCCTTTGAGCCAACAGTTCCCTTGGTCATGTCGACAGCCATACGCAGAGCAGCGGCACCAGTGCGCTTACCAACACGAGTCTGCAACATCCACAACTTGCCTTGATCAATGGTGAACTCGGTGTCGCACATGTCTTTGTAATGAGCTTCAAGGCGAACGAATATCGCCATCAATTCGGTGTGAATCTTCGGGAACTTCGCCTTCAGAGCATCGAGATCTTCGGTATTTCGAATACCAGCAACCACGTCTTCACCCTGCGCGTTGACCAAGAAGTCGCCGTACGGAACGTTTTCGCCAGTTGCTGCGTTACGAGTGAATCCAACGCCGGTACCTGAGTTGTCATCGCGGTTACCGAACACCATCGTTTGCACGTTGACTGCCGTACCTAAGTTGTGGTCGATCTTTTCTCGGACGCGATACGCAATGGCGCGAGCGCCGTTCCAGCTCTTGAAGACCGCTTCAACTGCACCCCGCAATTGTGCTTCGGGCTTTTGCGGGAATGCTTTGCCAGTTTCTTTCTTGACGACTTCGAGGTACTGCGCACAAAGTTCTTTGAGAACGGCTGAAGTCAACTCAGCATCGTTTTTGACTTTGGCCTTGTCTTTGGCGGCTTCGAGCGGGTGCTCAAAGTGATGCCCTTCAACGCCAAGCACAATGCGGCCGTACATCGCGATGAAACGACGGTACGAGTCGTACGCAAAACGCTCGTCGCCAGTCACTTTGGCAAGACCCTTCACGCTCTTGTCATTGAGTCCGAGGTTGAGGACCGTGTCCATCATTCCGGGCATCGAGAACTTGGCACCCGAGCGAACACTGACGAGCAGCGGATCATTGGGATCGCCAAGACTGCGCTTCATGGCCTTTTCGAGTTTGGCGATATGCGACTTGATTTCGGCGTCAATGCTCTTGGGCCAACCGCCCACCATGTAATCACGGCAAGCATCAGTGCTAATGGTGAAGCCCGGGGGAACCGGCAACTTCAAGACACTGGTCATCTCAGCAAGATTTGCGCCCTTGCCTCCGAGCAGATCTTTCATCTGCATAGGTTGGCGGCGATGTTTCTGGTCGAATGAATAGACGTAAGGCACGGTGAGAAAGTCTACGACCTGACGCCCCGAGACCTAACATCACAGTTCATGCGCATTTTCGGATTCCCGGTGCAGATACGTCCTGGCTTCGCCCTGTTCATGATGTTGATCGTCGTCGTTAACGGCGTCCCCATGGGGCCATGGTTGGCGGGCTCAGTTGCCTTCTTTACCTTGTTCCACGAACTCGGACATGCCGTCGCAGCGCGACAGACCGGCGCCACCGCCAGTATTTCGCTCGATTTCTTGGCTGGATATGCATCTTTTACCCCAACTCGCCATCTCAAACGGTGGGAACGAGCCGGAATTTCAATCGCTGGGCCTTTCACCCAGGTCGCACTCGGCTGCGCTGTTTTGATTGCCCTTGGCGTTAACCCACTTGATCACGACCAATTCGCGGCTGATTATTGGTCGTTCGCTATTTGGTGGGCTGGTCCGGTCATCGGAATTTTTAACCTGATTCCCGTTTTGCCACTTGACGGTGGAACGATCGCTGCAGAAATCATTGATTTCTTTGCCCCAGGACGCGGTCGGACCTTAATGATCAAACTCAGTCCCCCATTGACCGCTCTTGGTTTTGTGGCAATGGTTCTCGTCGACAACTTGCGTCCACTCGCTGCGTTCGCTGCCATCTTGTTGGTTTTGCAATTACAAACGATGTCGGCCCACACGTCGAATAGTCCCGATCGCCGTACCGCCCTCCTTGAACGCCAGCGCCAATTGGCCGCCGAGGCTGAAGACACCGCTTGGACGAGCGGGCGACCCGGAATGTTGCAGAGCCCACAAGTGATGTCACCGTGGTGGGATGCATATTCAATGTTGCGCGCTGGGCATTCTTCGCCCACATCAGTCATTGTGAACGATCTGTTGAACACGTCCGAAGATCGTGCTCCATGGTGGCCACCACACGCGGCAAGCGTTGAGCAACTTGCCCCGCTAGTTGAGCATCTATCACGACCATTGCCAGAGCCAACATCTGAGACTCCCGAAATTGCCGCATTCACGCTTCTCACAATTTTACGACGCACCGGCCACTTCGAAGATGCAGCCCGCTACGGGTCGTTGCTTTTTAAGGCTCATCCCTCGTCACTTGTCGCTATCGAAACGGCGCGATGCATCACGATGATTGGTCATTATGACACCGCCGCACAATGGCTCACCGTTGCCGGACGAGTCGACGATCAACACGATCAATTACTCATTGCCGTGGAAAACTTTGCCGAATTACAAGCGTTGCGCGGCCGCACCGATATTGAAGAGTTAGTAATTCAACTCAGGAATCAACAAATTTCGTAGCGCCAACGACAACACCAAGTTCAACTGCACGTGCGACATACGCCAGAGCGCAGTCAGGTGCAACCGACGTAAATTCACCAACGGTTTCTCCGTTAACAATAACGGCATCACCAGACTTTGCGTTGTCAACAATTGCGCCAGTCAGTAGACGCAAATTCTTCGGTGCGGTTGATCCACGGCTATCCATACGTTCAACTAGTTCCTGGCCCGGATAACAGCCCTTGGTGAAACTCACCGCTATCGATACGACTCCCGTTGCTGCCGGCAAGGTTTCACCCGCAATAATTTCGCTGCCCATGGCAGGCCAACTCGAGCGGATGCGCATTGCGTCAAATTCTTCAGGAGACACCTGAACAAATTGCGAAACCACCGACTCGTCAATCGTGGTTAGTGGCGCATCGACAACGTCGCCATTGCCCCATTGCGAAACTGCAAATCCGGCTTGCTCGATTGGCGAACCATCTTGACTGCGTAGCGACAAATATTTTTGTGATGTAACAGCAATATCAGCTTTGACTCTGATCTTGAATCGATTCAAACGGGCCAGCAATTGGTCGCCTAAACCTTCGACATTTTCAGTGTCAAGAATAAATGTCTCGTCTTCGGCGCGGGTGACTCGCACCAAGGCAATGACTTTGCCCATGGGTTCAAGTACAAACGAATAACGCGATCCACCAACGGGCATTGAGGCAATGTCGTTACTCAATTGCGAGTGCAAATACTTGCCGGCATCGACACCAGAAACAGCGAATACTAAATGTTCAGTTTCACAGGCAATGATGTTGTCGTTCGTGGTGTTGCTCATGGTGTTGCTCACGCTTTCGTTCCGCCGTCAAGGCGACGCTTAGTCATTCGACGGGCCGCGGGAATCGCAGCCAATAGTCCTGCCGCCTTGTTGCGGCATTCAAGATCTTCGTCATCGGGCTCGCTGTCGGCCACGATTCCAGCGCCCGCTTGCAAATAGGCCGCCGACTCACCAATAAACATGGTGCGAATGGCAATAGCCGTATCAAGGTTGCCGCTGAAGTCGACGTACCCGACGACTCCGGCATACGGACCACGCTTCACTGGTTCGAGTTCGTCAATGATTTCCATTGCTCGAACTTTTGGCGCACCACTGACGGTGCCAGCCGGAAGAGTGGCGCGCAAAACATCAATTGCTGTCTTACCGGGCACGAGCGCCCCACTCACTTGCGACGTGAGGTGCATGACGTGGCTGTACTTTTCAAGAGTCATTAACTCATCAACAACGACAGTCCCAAATGTTGATACACGTCCCACATCGTTGCGTGCAAGGTCAACCAACATCACGTGCTCGGCGACTTCTTTCGGGTTCTCACGAAGTTCTGCTGCCAAGCGGCGATCGTGTTCATCATTTGTACCGCGCTTACGGGTTCCTGCGATTGGTCGACTGATCACTCGACCACCGAGTAATTGCACCATCGGCTCGGGCGAACTGCCCACAATGGTGACTCCGGGATGACGCAAGAAGTACATATACGGACT
>CAMDER010000005.1 GCA_945896935.1 Bifidobacterium breve
TTGGTACGTACTGATTGCCCACAGTAAATTCGATGGATCAGCACTGCCACCACTCCACGTATTTGGGGCAACCTCAAGATATGTGCAGTTCTGATTAAGAGTCGCCCCACAAGCAAACGTGCCACTCGCATGCTTATAAAACACTGTGCCGCCACCAGGCCCCGTCTGACCCACCTGGTAAACAACAGGCGCAAGCGTCGTAGTTGTAGTAGTAGTAGTAGTAGTAGTACTTGTCGTTGTAGTTGTTGTCGTCGTTGTCGCTGACGGAACCGTCGTTGTCGCTGACGGAACCGTCGTCGTCGCTGACGGAACCGTCGTCGTCGCTGACGGAACCGTCGTCGTCGCTGACGGAACAGTCGTAGTCGCTGGTGCGCACGGATCAGTCACTTGAGGCACCAACACAAAACCACCCAGGAACACCAAAGGCGCCACCACAATCGACATCCGGCCAGCAGACTGCCGCACCCAACGCGCCACAATCACACCAGCAACCAACAAGAACACGCCAGCGATCAAAACAAACGTCGAACCGCCAGTCTCAGGCAAATCACATACATCAACAGCGAACACAACAACCCCCACTCAGTAAAAACCTATAGAAAAACTAACAGGCCTAGTTTTGCGTGGCAACAGCCTTTTTTCTCAAAATCAAGTTCAATGTTCCGCTGATGTCCGCGAGAAAGCGCAATTGATTGGCGCCCGAAACACCTTGGCTCCAAAAAAAAAACGGCGTTTCGCGTTCCAAACATCAACTCACACCCCATCACGACCGCGATGCAGAATCACGCACCAGGCTCCAGTGCTGATCGGCCCGACCAGGACTCTGAATGCAGAAGTTTCTGCTGGTGAGGGCTAATTTTTGACAGTGACCTCAGAAACTCAACAAGACGACACCCGACAGGGTTGGCGCTTATTGAGACTTGCTCTTGGTCAACAACGAGGTGGGCTGGCAATTGGGGTCATTGTTGGTTTGTTCTGGGCGGTCGGCAAAGTGTCGGTTCCGCAACTCACCAAGATGGGGATTGACCGCGGAATTGAAGGAAGCGGAAACCTTGTTTTTTGGTCAGGTCTTGTTGTGGCTGCTGGTGTCATCGCTGGTCTGTTTACTGCGATGCGACGCTGGTATGCCTTTCGTGAGAGTCGCTGGATTGAGACGCGACTACGAGAACAAATCTTCAGTCACCTGTTGAAGTTGCATGTTGGATATCACGACAAGATGCAAACTGGGCAATTGATGAGTCGAGCGTCATCAGACCTGCAGCAACTGCAGGCCTTTGTGGTCATGATTCCAATCACATTGTCGAACTTTGCAATGTTGATTGCCGTTGTCGCCTTGTTGATTGCTTCGCAACCGATGCTTGCACTTTTTGCACTTGCACCGCTGCCCATTGTCAATGTGATGGCAAGTCGTTTTTCTCGACAGATTCACCCGGCTGTTCTGGCCGTACAACAAGAGCAAGCACAACTCGCGACCGTCGTTGAAGAAAGTGTTTCAGGTGTGCGTGTCATTAAGGGTTTTGGTGCTGAACAAGTTCAGGCCCGCAAACTAAAAACTGAAGCCGATGACATCTGGAATGTGTCATTGATCGCTGCCAAGATTCGCAGCAAGTTCTTGCCAGCCCTTGACTTGCTTCCTTCGATTGGCTTAATTGCAGTCCTTGGTATCGGTGGTCATCGCGTTATCAATGGGCAAATGACGGTAGGTGATCTGGTCAAGTTCAACGCATACATCACCATGCTGATTTGGCCACTGCGAAACTTGGCGATGACAGTCGCATTGGCGCAACGTGCCTCGGTTGCACTTGTACGTATCGATGAAGTGCTCGGTACTCCAAGTTTGGTGATTGATCCCTTGAGCCCAACCTCGTTGCCCGCACCAATGGCGGATCGCCCAGTGGGTGAAGTCATATTTGATGACGCTGTTTTTGCCTATGAAGGTGCGAGTCCGATCATCAATCATTTCAGCGTGAATATTCGCCCGGGCCAGGCCATTGCTCTTGTTGGTGCGACTGGTTCAGGTAAGTCAACGGTCGTGCGTCTGTTGACGCGTTTTCATGATGTACAGCGAGGATCGATTCGTCTCGATGGCATTGATGTTCGGCAGTTGAAGTTGAGCGAGCTTCGAACTGCAGTCGGCATCGTTTTTGAAGAGACGTTTTTGTTTCATGATTCGGTGGCTGACAATATTGCCTTCTCACGACCCGATGCGACTCCTGAAGTGATTGAACGCGCCGCACGATTGGCAGGTGCCCATGACTTCATCTTGGAGTTGCCTCATGGCTATCAAACGATTTTGGGTGAACGTGGGTACTCGTTGTCTGGTGGACAGCGCCAGCGAATTGCGATTGCCCGAGCGATTGTCTCTGATCCGCGCGTGCTCGTGCTTGACGATGCGACGTCAGCAGTTGACCCATCGAAAGAGCACGAAATTCGTGAGGCAATGGCCACGGTCATGAAGGGTCGCACCACAATCGTCATTGCGCATCGGCCAGGAACTATCGCCTTGGCTGACACGGTCATCCTTCTCGATGAGGGTCGGGCGGTAGCGGTTGGAACGCACGAGGGATTACTGGCCAATAACGAGCGCTATCGCCAAGTTCTTGCGGCCTGGGAAGTGCGTGAGTCTGATGGCGATGATGATGAGGTGACTGTCTGATGTGGGGTCTATCGGCAGTTAGTGAAGAGGATCGCCTTGATCGCGTGCAAACACTCAAAGTTCTGCGTCGCGCTTATTCAATGGCCCATTCGCAGCGGCGCCTCATTCTTTCGTCATTGGGATTTGTACTTATCGGCACCTTGGTGACCCTGGCCGGGCCAACCTTGGTGAGATTTGCCATTGACCATGGAATCAAAGTCAAGGACGGCAGCGCACTTAATCGCGTTGTCGTGCTGTATGTCATCGTGACAATGATCGGGTATCTGTCTGGCCGTTTGCAATACATCACGATCAACCGCGCTGGTGAAGGTTTCTTGCGCGAATTGCGTATCAACGTATTTGACAAGCTGCAGAAACAGTCGATGTCGTACTTTGATCGCGAAAAAACTGGCGTATTAGTTTCGCGTATGACTGCCGACATTGAGTCAATGGCTGAATTGATTCAATTTGGCTTATTGCAATTCGTTTCAGCATTCTTGTTGTTGTGCCTTGCCACCATTTTGCTCTTCGTGATGTCGTGGCAACTGTCGCTAGTGACTTTGCTTGTTTTGCCGATGTTGATCATTGCTTCAATACGTTTTCAACGAACTTCAAATCATGCGTATCTGGACGTCCGAGAAAAAGTTGGTAATAACCTTTCATCGCTTCAAGAAGGAATTACCGGCGTTCGAGTGATTCAGGCCTATGGGCAAGAGGCAAATCGCTCCGAACGTTTTCGCCAATCAAATCGGGCACTCTTTGACTCGCACATGTACAGCGTCAAAATCAGCACCTGGTATTTCGGACTTGTCGAATTCGCGGGTATCGCTGCCACTGGTGCGATCATTGGTTTTGGTGGATGGCTTGTGCATCGAGGATCAGTCACCATCGGCACAGTCACTGCCTTTGTCTTGTTGCTGGCCAACCTATTTGATCCCGTTCAGCAATTGAGTCAGTTGTACAACACTGTGCAATCGTCAACTGCAGCGCTACATAAATTGATTGGCATCATCGATGCAGTGCCAGATGTCGCCGAAGTGGATCAACCGATCCAATTGCCAGAACGTGGGGCCGTTGTTGTTGACAAGGTGACTTTTGGATATGCGGGTAGCGAGCGGCCAGCACTGAGTGACGTGACTATTTCGGTGGCCGACGGTGAACGTTTGGCATTGGTTGGTCCAACCGGGGCAGGCAAGTCAACCTTGGCGAAATTGATGGCACGCCTGTACGACCCCAGTTCTGTGAATGGGATCGCGGGCAGTGTTTCGTTTGGGGGAGTTGATCTGCGATTGGCGTCAATGGTTGATCTGCGTCGGCGCATCATTGTTGTTCCACAAGAAGGATTCTGCTTCGGTGGAACGATTCGTGAAAACATCCGTATTGCTCGTCCCGAAGCAACAGACGTCGAAGTCGAACACGCACTCGAGTCGATCGGTGCACTGCATCGCTTCACAGAGTTCGCTGAGGGTCTCGACACCGAAGTGCGTGAACGAGGTTCGCGTCTCTCTGCCGGCGAACGTCAGTTGATTGCTCTTGCTCGAGCAGCACTTGTTGATCCGGCTGTTCTTGTGCTTGATGAAGCTACGTCAAACCTCGACCCGGGTACTGAAGCTGTGGTTGAACACGCGCTTGAAACATTGATGACGGGGCGCACAGTTATTGTTGTGGCGCACCGCCTGACCACGGTGAGGCGGGCTGATCGTATCGGTGTGATCGATCACGGGATGCTTGTTGAACTTGGCTCGCACGACGAACTAGTGGCTATTGGTGGACGTTACGCAACCTTGGCCGACGCCTGGCAACGCAGTCAACCGTCACGCTAAACAACCATCAAAAGAGTCCGTCAACCTTTTTGAAAAGCCAAGACGAACTCCAGTAATCCGGTGTCGCCAGTGGTGACGAATGCGTTTGATGGATTTGCAATTCCGTAGTCGGCAAAAGTGATGTCAATAGAACCAAGTACGCCGATGATTCCGTTAGCGATTTTCGCCGTCACCTCAAATGAAACCGGTTGCGTGACTCCGTGCATGGTTAGTTCACCTTGGGCGGTCGCAGTGATGCTTTGGTCATCTGTTGGAACGGAGCCGAGATCGATAGGGGTCAAAAGGCGGAACGTTGCGGTCGGATATGTTGCGGCATCCATGATGTTGCCCGTGAATTGCGAATCTCTTTTTGAACTGTCGCTCTTGATTGAGGCAATATCAATTTCGAAAACGGTGCTCAATAAAGTCGTCTCCTGGATCGTGAGCGATCCGTTGACTTGATTGGTGCGTCCGACGCCCTCGGTGTCAACTCCTCCTAGAACTTCTTTCACTCGGTAGCCAACTGTGGATTCGCTGGTTGCCAACCATGTTCCGGTGATACCAGCATCTTGCGTCGGTGTTGAAGAAGGGGCAACTGATGAGTCGGCATCTAATGATGGTGCCGTGGATGAGTCGCTCACAATTGCTGACAAATCATCTTCATTGAGTTTGTCTTCTGGTGGATTGATGACTTTTGTGTACAGCAAAATTCCGCCATAAACGAGTCCAACAACAACGACAACAGAAATCGCAATACGAATGAGAATTTTCAACATGCTGCGTTTCTATCAGAGTTATTGAGTTGACGGTCAGCGAGCGACGAAGTATTTCGACTGCGGGTGGTGGCAGATGATCGCCGAAGTGGTTTGTTCGGGTTGATACTGCCAGCCAGTTTCTTCACTGACTTCAATACCGAGTCGTCCCGCTTCAAGCAATGTTGCGACTGTGGCGTTGTCTTCAAGATCGGGACATGCTGGGTAGCCCCATGAATAACGGCCACCGCGGTATTGCTGGCGGAAGAGTCCACCAATTGATGGACCGTCTTCGTTGACAAAGCCCCATTCTTCTCGAATGCGCTTGTGCCACAACTCGGCAAGAGCTTCAGCCATTTCGACGCCGAGTCCGTGAATGATCATGTACTGCTGGTACTCATTGCCTGCGAAGAGTCGCGCCGCCTCGACGCTGACCGCTTCGCCCATGGTGACGATATGGAACGCCGCGTAATCGCGTCCATTATCAAATGTGCGATAGAAGTCGGCGATACACATGAATGGAGCTTCGCTCTGGCGTGGATACGAGAATCGTGCCAACTCGCTGCTGCGTGATTCGTCATTCCAGACAACCACGTCATTGCCATCGGCATTGACGCAGTAATAGCCATACACAACCTGTGGGATTAAGAAACCAGCAGCCTTGGCTGTTGCTAACTCATGGCGGAAAGTTGCCCGCAGGCGTGACTTGAAGTCTTCATCGCTTTCGTCTTTTTCGGGTCGATATTGCCATTGATTGCGATAGAGCGCAGTTTCGTTTACGTATTGAGCGATGTCATCAAGGCTGATGCCCTTCACGATCTTCGAGCCCAAGAACGGCGGCTTGAAAACTTGGTTGTCGTCAACCACATCAGGCGACCGTGAAGGAATTTCAACTGCTGGCTTATCTGCTGAACCAGTGCGCTTTGGTAGAACTCGCCCAGAAGGAATGCGTCCGAGTTCGGGGTCGTCGACACCAGATTTCTTCATCGCCATCAATTTGTCGAGGGTGTGCAATCCCTCAAAGGCATCCCGACCGTAAAACACTCGTCCGTCGTATACCTCACGTAAATCTTTTTCTACGAAAGTACGGGTGAGCGCTGCACCACCAAGAATGACCGGCACTTCGGAAACACCTGTGCCATTCATTTCGAGTAAGTTTTCGCGCATGATGAGTGTGCTCTTCACGAGCAACCCACTCATACCCAAAGCATCTGCCTTAACTTCCTTGACCTTTTGAATCATTTCGGAAATTGGAATCTTGATGCCGAGGTTATGTACTTCGTAGCCGTTGTTGGTGCAGATGATGTCAACAAGGTTTTTGCCGATGTCGTGGACGTCGCCCTTGACGGTCGCGAGTACGAGAATGCCCTTAGCCGAACTCTCGCCAGTCTTTTCCATATGTGGTTCTAGGTAGGCAACGGCGGTCTTCATGGTTTCTGCTGACTGCAGAACGAAAGGCAACTGCATTTGTCCAGAACCGAACAACTCGCCAACTACTTTCATGCCATCAAGTAAGACATCGTTCACGATAATTAATGGTGCCAGACCCTGCGCCATGGCGATGTCGAGATCGGCGGTTAAACCTTCGCGGTCACCATCAATAATGCGCTGCTTTAAAAGTTGTTCGATGGTCCAGTCGGTGCGATCTTCGCGAACGGCTTCAATCACGTTGACGTCAGCGAAGATTTCCAACAACTTCTTGAGCGGGTCGTAGTCCTTAGTGCGACGGTCGTAGATGAGATCAAGGCACACTTGCTTGTGTTCTTCGGGCATGCGCGACAATGGAACAATTTTGCCCGCATGCACGATTGCTGAATCGAGTCCGGCTTGAACGCACTCATGCAAGAAAACACTGTTCAATGCGTGACGTGATGACGGCTTGAGACCGAAGCTGACGTTTGAGACGCCGAGTGTGGTGAAGCAACCAGGAATTTCTTCTTTGATGCGCTTGATGGCATCGATGGTGTGCTTGGCATCAAGGCGTAATGCATCATCGCCAGTTGAAAGCGGGAATGTCAACGCATCAAAGATCAGGTCGCTGGCGCTTAAGCCATAGCGATCGACTGCAATGCGGTGAATACGGTGCGCAATCTCAAGTTTCCATTCGACATCGCGGGCTTGGCCCTTTTCGTCAATGAGCAAACAGATCACTGCGCAGCCATATTCGCGAGCGAGGCTGAAAACGCGGTCCATGCGACATCCGACTTCTTCGCCATCTTCAAGGTTGGCCGAGTTCAATATGGCGCGACCACCGATATGCATCAGGCCAGCCTCAAGTACAGGTGGCTCGGTTGAGTCAAGAACAAGCGGAGCACTTGCTTGGGTGGCGAATCGACTGGCAATTTCGTCCATGTCGACAGCGCCGTCGCGTCCGACGTAGTCAACACACACGTCGAGTACGTGAGCACCTTCACGAATTTGCTCGGTCGCAATCTTTGAGCAGTTGTCCCAGTCGCCAGCGATCATTGCGTCACGGAATGCTTTTGACCCATTGGTGTTCGTACGTTCGCCGATAATTAAGAACGACTTGTCTTGAACTATGGGCACCGACGAATAGATCGAGGCAACGCTTGGCTCAATGATGGGAGTGCGCTTGGGGGCAGCCATACCACTGACCGCATCGACGACGGCCTTGAGGTGGGCCGGAGTTGTTCCACAGCATCCGCCAACAATGCCGATGCCCAGGTCGTGTACGTGATGATGATGGAACTTGGCGAGTTCGGCGGGCGTGAGATCGTAGTGAGTACGACCATCAACGATGCTCGGTAAGCCAGCGTTCGGCAAAACACTGATGGGCATTGAGGCGTTTTGACCGAGGTAACGCAGGTGCTCTTGCATTTCGGCAGGACCAGTGGCGCAGTTGATGCCGAAGACATCGGGCTTCATGGCACTGATTGCTGTGAGTGCTGCACCAATTTCAGAACCAACCAACATGCGTCCGGTTGTTTCCATTGTGACTTGCACCTGAATCGGGATTTCGCGTCCTTCGGCGATCATTGCACGACGACATGCGATCATTGCGGCTTTGATCTGCAAGAGATCCATGCATGTTTCGATCAAGAAGAGATCGGCTCCGCCAACGATCAGACCACGTGCTTGTTCGATGTAGGCATCACGAAGTTCGGCAAAACGAATATGTCCGAGGCTCGGCAACTTGGTGCCTGGTCCGATTGAACCTGCGACATATCGGGCTTTGCCATTTGATTCGTAATCGTTAGCCGTTTCGCGAGCGAGGCGAGCTGCTTCAACATTGAGTTCGTATGCCTTGTCGGCAATGTTGTACTCGCTGAGCACTGTCGAGAAACTGCCAAAGCTTGCAGTCTCGAGTACGTCAACGCCCACATCAAGGAAGGCCGAATGCATCTGGCGGATGACATCGGGGCGAGTGATGCAGAGATACTCATTGCAGCCTTCAAGGCTTGCACCACCGAAGTCATCTGGTCCGAGGTCGAGGTCCTGTACGAAGGTGCCAAACGCACCATCAAACACAATGACGCGTTCGTTGACTGCAGAAAGATACGGCTGGCGAGACATTGGTCTTAACGCTACCGTTCGGGCACCATTGCCTGAGGGAACGTGGTTCAATGTAAGTGGTCAAAACCGATGTGACAGGTGTTGTGCCAGTCCCTCGTTGCTCAATTGAAAGCACTAAGGTCACAGGTATGGCTCGTCGAAGTATTTACACCCGTGACGGAGATGACGGATCAACGGGTCTTTTCTATGGTGGCCGCGTGCCCAAGGACAGCGTCTTGCCACGTGCCTACGGAACGGTTGATGAGGCTCAAGCAATACTCGGTGTTGTGCGAGCCGAAGCAGGTCAAGGTTCGGAAGTCGAGGCGATGTTGATCCCAATCATGCGTGACCTCTGGGTGCTCATGGCCGAGTTGGCGACTTTGCCTGAAAATCGTTCAAAGTTGACCCCCGGAGCGTCGTGCGTTGAAGCCTCGATGGTGACTCGGTTAGAAAATCTGATTGACGAACTTGATACACGCTTTGATCCCCCCACCGAATTTGTGGTGCCAGGCGGAAACAAGGTGTCGGCTTGGCTTGATGTTGCTCGAACCGTGGTTCGTCGTGCCGAACGACATTCAATTGCGGCCGCCCTAGCGCCGTCGCAAGCCGTGCCGTACCTCAATCGCCTGTCGGACTTGTTGTGGACAATGGCTCGTTGGAACGAAGGAGAAAGCCTTCCCGTGCGCGGCGTGTCATGATTGACACATGGCTTTAACTGTCGAAACATCACGTTCCATTCCTCGCTCGGCTGACGCAGTCGGGTTTGCGGTCGCAACAACCGGTGCAGTGCCCCGTCAACTTGGACTCAGTCGGGCTGCGTTAACTGCTCACGGCTTTGATGGCAAGGTCGGCCAAATTTTGGTGATGCCCTCGTCAACTGGCCCGACATGTATCGCCGTAGGAATTGGCGATTTCCGCAAGGCGGATGCCAATGATGTCCGTGATGCTGCTGCGGCCCTTGCTCGTGCCGCGGCGCGTCGGACCCATGTGGCAACCAACTTGGTTGACAGTGTTGCCCTCGACGCTCGTTCAGCAGCGCAGGCAGCCGTTGAAGGGTTTACCTTGGCGACGTATCGCTACACCGATCTCAAATCGGCGAAGGCTTCAGTGCCAACGTTGCTGACGTTGACGGCATCGAGCGCGCGGGAGCGCAGCACCGAGACCGGAGTCGAGCGCGGACGTACGACTGCAGCGGCAGCAACGCTGGCTCGCGACTTGGCAAACATGCCGCCGGCTTATTTGACCGCACGAATCTTGGCCGATCGTGCAGTCGAAATTGCGCGGGCTTCTGGGCTTGGCGTTGAAGTATTCGACAACGACAAGTTAGAAGTCATGGGTTGTGGTGGATTGCTTGGCGTGAATCGTGGTTCAACCGAGCCAGCCCGCATGGTCAAGTTGACGTACGCACCGTCAGACCCACAAGGCCATCTCGTGATGGTTGGCAAGGGCGTTACCTACGACTCAGGCGGAATTAGTTTGAAGCCAAGCGATGCTTCGCACGGCATGATGAAGATGGACATGTCGGGAGCGGCAGCAGTGTTGTCGGCCATGAGCACACTTAAGGCGTTGCGTTGCCGCACCGCAGTCACGGGTTACTTGATGTGTACCGATAACCGACCATCGGGAAGTGCCGTTGCAATGGGTGACGTCTTGACTTTCCGTAATGGAAAGACATCTGAAATCTTGAATACCGATGCTGAAGGTCGTTTGATTTTGGCTGACGGATTGTCATTGGCAGCCGAACTCAAGCCCGACGCCATCGTTGACATCGCGACTTTGACTGGTGCCTGCATGGCTGCACTCGGAGCCAAAATCGCTGGTGTGCTTGGCACAAATCAATCGTTTGTTGATCAAGTCAAGGCTGCTGCCGACAAAGCCGACGAGCCAGTTTGGCAGTTGCCACTTGAGCGCAGTTACCGACGGTTGCTTGATTCGAATGTCGCTGACATGAAGAACATTGGCGGTCCATATGGCGGTGCCATTACCGCAGCGTTGTTCTTGGCCGAATTCACTGGTGATGTTCCATGGGCCCACCTGGATATCGCTGGACCGATGAATGTTGATGGCGATGACGGTTGGTTAAGCCGTGGTGCGACCGGATTCGGAACTCGGCTACTCATCAACTTGGCTCTGGGATTCACGAAGCCAAAGGTGAGTCGCTAGTCGTCGGTCGTTTGACGGTTCGTCCGCCTGAGTAGCCCTCAACCAGAGCGAGTTCGGGATCGGACTCGGCCCATTGTGCATGGGCGCGTTGCAAGTGCTCAGGTAGGCGGGCGAGTTGTTTCATGGCGAGCGGTGGAACGACCGATCGAATTGCGAGGCGATCGCCAATGGGCTGCGCTAAACCGAACATCACCAATCGCTGCACGGCGCGGGCGAATGGGTTAGCCCGACCTGATTCATAGCCGAGACCGAGACTGGCGGCCGTTGCCGCTAGATCGATGGCAAAGCCATCGGGGTTGTTCACCACAGTGACAGCAAGGCGACGCAGCAACCATGTCGCAGTCGGCCCAAGAGTGCTCAACCAAAAGAGTTCGACGTAATCGCCACAAGCATCAAATCCAACTCGTTCAACAATGGGGTCGCGCCACGGGATAACAACGAGTTCGTCGGTCACCCGATCAAGAACTGTCGAATATTTTGGTGAGTGATTATTGGTACTTGTGCTCATGGCGACCTTTCGAAATTTTGATGGCACAAAGTTGTGGGCGCAGATCGTTCGAGTACGGCGACGAGTGCGATACTTTTTGCATGAAAGCAGGAGCCGAAGATTGATGCCAATGTTGATTAACGATATACAGTCACCCGAATTTGCACTGGTTCGCCAGTGGATTGTTGAAGCGCGCCGCATCACAGTTTTGACTGGCGCTGGTATCTCGACGGCTTCTGGGGTTCCCGACTTTCGAGGACCGAATGGAATTTGGACGAAGAATCCTTCGGCCGAAAAGTTTTCAAATATTCAGACCTATAAGAGTGATGAGAGTGTGCGTATCGCTGGATGGAAAGCATCAAGTGAACGGCGATTGAGTTCTTTAGAACCAAACGTTGGACATCTTGCCTTGGTCGAACTGGAACGACGCGGCCAACTACGCGGTCTAGTAACGCAAAATGTCGATGGGCTGCATCTCGTTGCTGGAAATTCACCAGATGTCGTACACGAGGTCCACGGAACGTGGCGGTACAGCCGATGTATTGGTTGCAGTGATCGCCTTCCCGTTGAAGACACTTTGCGACGAGTTGATGCTGGCGAAGCCGACCCGAAATGTTTGAAATGTGGGGGACTCATGAAGCGTGATGTGATTCTGTTTGGTGAAGCACTCGTGCCCGACGTCATCGCTGGTGCCATGGCAGCCGCTGAAGAAGCCGACTTGGTGATGGCGATTGGGACGCAACTGAATGTGACGCCGGCAGCAAATGTGGTGACTCGTGGCAAGGCCGCTGGGGCCAAAGTCATCATCATGAATAACCAGCCCACCGATCGCGACCAATACGCCGATGCTTTTCTGATGGGGGACATCACCGAGATGCTTCCAGCCCTTGTCGCAATTCCCGACTAACTAGGTAGGCTTTTGCTATGGCTACCTTCAGGGACTTACTTTCGGCTGCAAAAGCGGTCATCACCGAGGTTGATACTGCGTCGGCTCAGACTCAGATCGCTGCTGGCGGAGTGACAGTTTTGGACGTGCGTGAACCCGACGAATACGCCGAGGGTGCCTTGGTCGGAGCCCTGCATATTCCTCGTGGTCATCTTGAAGCGCAAATCGAAGGTCGCATTCTTGACAAGGACGCGCCAGTCATTGTTTATTGCGCCGGTGGAATACGTAGTGCGTTTGCCGCTAAAACGTTGGCCGAACTTGGGTACACCAATGTTTTGTCGATGGCCGGCGGTTATGGCAAGTGGAAAGACGAAGGTCGCACCTGGAAAGCGCCAGCTTCGTTGACGCCCGAACAAATGAATCGCTACAAGCGACACTTGTTACTTCCCGAAGTTGGTGTTGAAGGCCAATCTAAATTGCTCAACAGTAAAGTTTTAATGCTCGGTGCTGGTGGCCTTGGTTCACCCGCAGCGTTGTATCTTGCGGCCGCTGGTGTTGGAACCATCGGCATTGTGGACATGGATGATGTTGATGCCAGCAACTTGCAGCGTCAGATTTTGCACAACATTGATCGCATTGGTGACCGTAAAGTTGATTCGGCAAAGAAAACGATCAATTTGCTCAACCCCGATGTCAAAGTCATTACTTATGACACGCGCCTTGCAGCCGAAAATATCATGGACATCATTGCGGGCTATGACGTCATCGTCGATGGTGCCGACAACTTCCCATCGCGCTACTTGTTGAACGACGCGAGTGTGAAACTTGGTATTCCAGTCGTGCATGGTTCGATCTTCCGCTTTGAAGGAATGGTCTCAGTGTTCCATCCCAAAGAGGGTCCGACCTATCGCGACATGGTTCCCGAGCCGCCGCCGGCCGAACTTGCTCCCTCGTGCGCTGAGGCTGGAGTTCTTGGCGTTTTGCCCGGAATCATTGGTTCGATTCAGGCTCTCGAAGTCATCAAGATCTTGCTCAATCTTGGAGAAGGATTGGTTGGGCGCATCTTGGCCGTCGATACAACCGAGATGTCATTTCGAACTTTCAAGCTGCAACCCGATCCGACGAACCCAGTCACCTGGGCTAATCGCGACAAAATTCAGGTACTCGACCTTGATGGTCTGTGTGCCCCTGGAATGAGTCACTGAAACAATTCAGTTACTGATCTCACTGTTCAGTGTTTCTCGTTCTTGAATGACGACACCGGCAAGAACAAGAGCCATGCCGAATAGGTCGATGGCATTGGGTCGTTGGTCAAGCGCAATGAAGGCGACAACAGTGGCGGTAACTGGCAACAGTGCGAGTAACACGCTGAAGCGACGAATCGGAATGCGTCGCAAGATTGATTGGTCAATGCCATAACCAACTGCGTTTGATAGCACTCCGACAAACATGCACGCAAAGATTAAGTGCGGAGCGTTCCACACGGGCCCACTTGTTGGTGCTCCGATAGGAGTAATGACAACTGCGCCGATCAGGAGACCTAATCCGAGGCCCGAAACACCGCGATTTTGTTGAGCAACGCGCGACCCAACGACAATGTATGTAGCCCACATCGCTGAAGCCAAGAAGATAAACAGCAATCCCAATGGTTCGTCACTGATTTCAACTCCGGACAATACGGCCACGCCGATGGCGGCACAACCAAGCGACAGTGCATTGCGTCGCGAACGGGTGCGAACTGCCGCAACCAAGATCGGCCCGATGAATTCGATAGCAACGCCCTTGCCCATGGGGAGCCGGTCGATGGCTAAGTAGAAGAACGTATTCATGAGTGCCGTAGCGACTCCGAAAATCGTCATCGCGATGAAATCTTGGCGAGTCCATTTTTGGCGATGATCGCGATGAAAAAGTCGGCGACTCGAAAAGATGATGAGAGCAATCGAAGCACCAATGACGCGGAGCCATGCGACCGTGGCTGGGTTGACCTGATCAAACAAGTCAATGGCGATCACCGCACCGATGTATTGAGCGGTGGCACTCAGCACAAACAACGCTTCTGGTGAAGCGGTGTTGAAAAAGTGTCCGACAGGGTTGTCAGTACTTTGCGGAGTTGGTGACGAGTTCAGTCGAAAAGTTCGGGGTCGGTGCGACAAATCTCTTGCCACAACGGCTGAAACTGGAACCATCCGGCCAACGAATGACCAGTCTGCTCACGTGTGTATTGAGCGTATTCATGCTTGATGAGTTTGGGTGTTCCAGCGGCCATTGCGAGTAACTGGGCTTGGCATGAACGGTCCATTGACAAGAACCAAAAGGCTGCTTCTTCGACAGTTGATCCGACAGTGAACAAACCATGGTTCTGGTGAATCGCGGCTTTACCTTTCGGGAATTTCGAAGCAAGTTCTTTGCCGGCTTCAATATCAAACGCAACGGCCCCACCTTGTTCAGAGATCACAGTGTGATCGTCGTAGAAGATGCAGGCATCTTGAGTAATGGGATCGAGCGGAATACCTAAAGAACTAAATGCTTTGCCGTGAACCGAGTGGGCATGTGCAGCAGCAATGACATCGGGTCGCGCCTGATGCAGAGCCGAGTGAATGACAAATGCTGCACGATTGACGGGCATGGTTCCATGCACGACCTCGCCATGATGATTGACCAACAGCAAGTCACTGACTCGCATGTGGCGAAAGCTCAAGCCGAATGGGTTGACCCAAAAGTGATCAGTGAGTTCGGGGTCACGAACAGTGATGTGTCCAGCCACGCCTTCACCAAAACCCATGCGCCCAAAAATACGAAGGGCGCCAGCGAGGCGCGACTTACGATAGGCGCGCTCTTCTTCGACATTGTTGAAGGTTGGCATTGCGAGCAGATCGGCGTTGCCACCGAGAGCGGCTGCTTTCAAGCTGGGTGAATCGTTAGTTGTGGTCACGGTGTTTAGGTTAGACGCTGCCACTATCGGTGCCGATCAGCCAGGAACAAGAACTCCGCTCACGACATGAATCGTCGACGTGGATGGTTGCCAGGTCCAGTGGACGCAACTTAATTGTTGTCACATTCAGCGGATGATTCGTCAGTTATGGCGGCTTGAGATGGCTGAGAGGGTCCGAAACGGCGTACGCTCGTGACCGATGAGTGACGATCTACGCAACGATTCTGGTATCGAAATTAAGCCGCTGTACTCGGCCGCCGACCTGGACGGCTGGGACCCGGCCGCCAAACTCGGTACCCCTGGCGGACAGCCCTATACCCGAGGCGTCTACCCGACGATGTACCGCGGCAAGTTGTGGACCATGCGTCAGTACGCCGGCTTTGGTACTCCCGAATCGACCAACGAACGATTCAAGTTCTTGCTCGGAGCAGGTCAGACCGGTTTGTCCTGTGCGTTCGACCTTCCGACACAAATGGGTTACGACTCTGATCACCCGCGTGCCGAAGGCGAAGTTGGCAAAGTTGGAGTAGCTATCGACTCGATGGCCGACATGCGTTTGTTGTTGAAAGATCTTCCACTCGACAAAGTGACCACGTCGATGACAATCAACTCGACCGGTGCGATTTTGTTGTTGATGTACGAATTGGTCGCCGAAGAACAGGGTGTGCCTGCGTCGGCTATCAGCGGAACGATTCAAAATGACTTGCTCAAGGAATACATTGCTCGCGGAACGTACGTGTATCCGCCACGCCAAAGTATGCGCATCATCACTGATATTTTTGAATACTGCGCGAAGCATGTACCGAAGTGGAACACGATTTCAATTTCGGGGTATCACATTCGTGAGGCCGGTTCAACGGCGGTTCAAGAAATCGCCTTCACTATCGCTAACGGCATCGCCTATGTTGACGCTGCAATTGCGGCAGGACTTGATGTCGACGAATTTGCACCGCGTTTGTCGTTTTTCTGGAACGCCCATAATAATTTCTTCGAAGAAGTAGCAAAATACCGCGCTGCTCGCCGCATTTGGTTCAACATTATGAACGATCGTTTCAAGGCCAAGAAAGAGTCGAGTAAGTTGCTGCGCTTCCACACCCAAACTGGTGGAAGCACATTGACCGCTCAGCAGCCCGAGAACAACATTGTTCGCGTGGCGCTGCAGTCAATGGCTGCAGTCATGGGTGGTACGCAGAGTTTGCATACCAATGGTTATGACGAAGCCCTCAGTCTGCCGACCGAACGGGCGGCACGTATTGCATTGCGTACTCAGCAAATCATTGGTTACGAAAGTGGCATTGTTGACACTCCCGACCCATTAGCCGGTAGTTACTTCGTCGAAACTATGACTGACGAAATGGAACGTTTGGCACTTGAGTACATCGCTCATATCGATGAACTCGGTGGGGCAGTAGCAGCAATTGAAGCTGGCTATCAGATGAGCGAGATCGAAAATGCGGCATACGATTACGCCAAGTCAATTGATAATGATGAGCGTGTGATCGTCGGCGTCAACATGTTCGCCGTCAGCGATGATCCTGAGCCCGAAGTATTCCCCGTGAACCCCGAACTTGAACGAGGTCAGAAAGCCCGCCTCAGCGAGTACAAAGCAGCACGCGATCAAGTCAAACTGCAAGCATCTTTGGCTGCACTCATTCAGGCCGCTCAAGGAACTGACAATATTTTGTATCCGATGAAAGAAGCGCTACGTGTTGGCGCGACTTTGGGTGAGATCAGTGATGCCCTGCGGGGTGTCTTTGGCCTGTATCAGCCGTAGGGAAGTTATTTTTCCAAGAACGTGATATTCGCTGCGGGACGCTGGGGCGTTTCAACTGTGCTCGTTGCCCAACCGACGTACATGATGCAAACGACTGTGGTGTCAGGTTCGAACCCGCAGAATTGGGCAACTGGGTCATTGGCGCCTTTGGGACACGAACCCCAATAGGTAGCGAGTCCTCGTGATGTTGCACCGAGCATGAAATTTTGCACGGCTGCAGCAGTCGCATCTCGATTTTCTGCAGTGCGCAGTTCGCTATCGCCGACTGCACTGCCAAAAACCATGACGACCGGTGTGCGAGCGTACTTCGTGCGCGCCTTTTCAACTTTGGCTGGTTCGTCGCCAAAGGTTGCCATCGCTTCGGCAATGGTGTCGCCGAAACGAAGTTGAGCTGGTCCAGTGATAGCGGCGAAGCGCCAGGGCCAAGTTCGCTTATGGTTTGGCGCCCATGTGGCTAGTTCACATAACTCTTCGATCAGTTCGGTCGGCACTGGCCGATCTTTATCGACGAGCATGCTTGTTCGTCGAGAGCGAATGATGGCATCGATGGGGAAGAGGTTGTCAGTCACGCGTATTTACTGCTTTTCGAAATGAGCGGCAAGACGGTCAAGAGTTGCAACAATAGACCGACGATTTTTGACTGGGTACTGCATGACCCGCATCATGAGATGTGATTTTGCAGTATTCCAATCAAATTGTTCGGTCACTTGGGTGCCGCCTTCAACCGCTTCAAGTTTGTAACGCCAGATGTGCCCACCGAAATGACGCCAAGCGATCTGGTTGGGCTCATTAAACTCGACGACTTCATTAGTGATTTTGTACTTCACTCCGATTTTCATATCCATGCCAAACTTCGTGCCGAACGACAATCGGACTGGCGAACTGGCATTGGCGTTTTGTACTGAGCCAGAACCATCAATCAAACGATGTTGCGCAGGGTCGGCAAGCATGTTGAAGATTTCTTGGGGAGTCGCTGTGACAAATCGAGTTTCTGAAACAACCTTGTTTGGATCTGATGTAGGCATAACTTCCTGCTTTCTAGTTATCCGCGAAGTGCGAGAAATTCTTTGACTGCGTCGGCGCATCGACGACCAGAGAATAACGCACCCTGAGTTGAGGCAGTGTCGCGGTGATCTCCACAAATAAAAATCCCGTTGTCGAGTTTTTGCTTCTTCTTTGGGTTGAAAGGCGGTGATTGGTCGGGCTGGCCATGGGCAATGCGGTAGGTGCGCAGGTGTTTCCACGATTCAACTTGTGTACCGAACATGGTTTGTAATTGCTGTCGCGCAATGTCCTCAACGTCATCGCCGATGCAGCCAGGTAGGGCTGCTGCAATGAGGTGCTGACCTTCTGGCGCATAACTCGGTGCAATGTTGCTCATGACTGCGATGTTGAGCACTGGACCTTGTCCGGTTCCATCAAGGATGATCAGCTTCTTGTTGGTCGGTGCCGACGTGCTCGCAAAATACACACAACTCACTGAACGTGATTGCACTGGGGGAATGCCGGTCAGAGTTGAAGCGGCAGGACCTTCGACGGCGATGATGACGACTTTGGCCGAAATCGTGTGACCGTTTTCGGTGACAACTCCATTCTTCGTTGCCGACACGACTCGCGTTGCAAGATGAATTTTTTCAGCAGGGGTGTGGCTGGCAAGCTGTTCGGAAATCGCCGACATTCCTGCGGCGGGAACTACTGCATCGCCTTGATTGAGCATGCGAAATACCACGTCAAACATGCGTCGTGACGCAGTGAGTTGAGGATCAAGTTGAATTCCGCCGACGAGGGGAGTGAAGAAACGTTGAATCATTTTTGGCGAAAAACCTCGACCGCTCAACATCTTGGCGGTGGTGATGTCGGGGTGAGACAGCAGTGCTGCGCCGTTGCCACGAGTGACTGACAGGCGCAAGGTGGCGAGACGAATTTTGTCAACGACAGAACCAATGGGTGCAACGGCAGTCGCGACAAATGATTTCGGCCGACGCAGTGGGTCGGAGAAAACTTTTCCCTTGCCATTTATCCAGACCAAAGCACCAGGATCGAAAGGTTGGAGATTTAAAGCATCAACATCAAACTGTTTTTTCAGTTCGGGATACGCGGTTAACAAAATCTGAAAGCCGCGGTCAAGTGTGAATCCATCAACATGGTCGGTACGCACTCGACCACCGACTCCGTCGGATGCTTCAAGCACATGAACATCACAGCCAGCGGCGGTCAGATACCGACTCGCCGATAACCCAGCAAGTCCTGCTCCAACAATGACAACATCGCAAGTGGCAGGAAGCTGAGAACTCATGAAGTGACTTTCGCTGGAATCAGTTGGGCTTGTTCAACAACGAACGTAACGCTGATTCAAGGGTGGAATGCTTGAAGGTATAGCCAGACTTTTGCAAAACTTCTGGCATCACTTTTTGTCCAGTGAACAACAGTGCTTCAGCAAGTTCGCTACCGAGTAGCAACTTGGGACCAAACGACGGCACCGGTAAAAAAGATGGGCGATGCAAGACCTTGGCAAGAACTTTGGTGAACTCGGCCTGGGTGACTGGTTGCGGTGCAGTGAGATTCACCGCACCAGTGACATTGGCGGCGAGTAAGTAATCAATTGCCGCGACCTCGTCGTCGATTGAAATCCAACTCTGCCACTGTTTGCCCGAACCCATTTTTCCGCCAGCTCCAAGTTTGAAAAGTGGAAGGAGTTTGCCCAGAGCGCCGCCTGCGGGGCTCAGCACAATTCCGGTGCGCAGATGAGCGACGCGTATACCGGCGCGTGATGCCGATTCGGTCGCTGCCTCCCACTGACCGCAGACATCGGCCAAGAAACCTTTCCCAATTGGGGACAGTTCGTTGAACACCGTTGACAGCGATTCGCCGTAGACACCAATGGCTGAACCCGAGAGCAACACTTTGGGACCGTCGCTCGTTTCGGCCATTGCTGATGCAAGCAATTTTGTTCCCAAGACGCGGCTGTCAAGTATTTCTTTTTTGTATTCGTTGGTCCAACGTTTGTCTCCAATGCCAGCACCAGCCATATGCACAACGGCGTCAACGCCGCTGAGTTGCGCGGCATCAATTGTCCCGGCAACGGGGTTCCAGGCGATTGTGGTGTCGGATGATCGTCCGGTACGCGTGAACTTCAAGACGCGGTCTCCGTTGGCTTCAAAATGGCGGGTCAACGCCGTGCCAATGAGACCGCTTGCTCCAGTAATGGCAATAGTTCGAGTGGTCATGAGTTCAGGCTACGACGAATGTTCAGGCAGCGCCCGACCGAAGCATTTTTGAGGTGATTTTTTGAGGTGACAGTTGCGACCTTGAGCGGCAAGATTTAGATCTCGACGTGCGAGCCGACTTCGAAGATCTTGTCATTGGGCAAATTGAAGAATCGTCCAGCACTATCGGCGCCTCGGTTGAGGAGCACGAAAAGATGTTCAAGTAATGGGTTCATGCCCGGGACCTTGCCCGCGATGATTGATTCGTGGCCGAGGAAGAAGGTGCTGTCCTCAAGATCAAATTCGAGTCCACGCTCGTTGATCATTGAGAGAGCTTCGACAACGTTTGGTTCTTCGGTGAATCCGAACTTGAGCAAAATCTGGAACACGCCAGGTTCAACCTTGGTGACAACCGCTCGCTCGGATGCATCAACACGTGGCACTTCAGCTGTCTCGACTGCGACGATCAGCGTGCACTTATGCAGAACTTTATTGTGCTTGAGATTATTGACCAATGCCGGAGGTGCTTTGCCAAGATCCTTAAACATGAAAACGGCAGTGCCCGGAACTCGCGCAACTTTGGCGTTCTCGTCCAGAACTTCACCGATGGGTCGTTCGCCACGATGGATGCGCGCTGCGACCAATTGCCGACCTTTGCGCCAGGTCATCATCTGCACAAGTAGTGCGACTGCGATCACCAAGGGGAACCATCCGCCCTTGGGGATCTTGGGAATGTTTGCACCAAGGAATGCCAGGTCGATAGCGAGCAACGGCACAGTGACTGCAAGTGCTTTACCCTTTGACCAGTTCCAACGATTGACCGCCAAAATGTAAAACAACATCGTGGTGATAGCCATTGTTGATGTGACTGCAATTCCGTAGGCGGCGGCGAGATTCTTTGAAGATTGGAAGGTTAAAACCAGGCCGATGCATCCAATCATCAGCATCCAGTTCACGAGTGGTACGTATACCTGTCCACGGTGAGCAGATGAGGTGTGGCGGATCTTGACTCGGGGTAGATAGTCGAGTTGAACCGCTTGAACGGTCAGCGAAAAAGCTCCAGATATCAACGCTTGCGAAGCAATAACTGTGGCCATCGTTGCGAGAACGACCAAGGGCACAATTGCCCATTCGGGTGCCAGTTTGAAGAAGGGGCGTTCGACTGCTTCAGGATTTCCGAGGATGAGGGCAGCTTGTCCAAAGTAATTGAGGAGCAAAGCAGGCAGAACGAAGCAGTACCACGAGATCTGGATGGGTCGTCGACCAAAATGGCCCATGTCGGCGTACAGCGCTTCACCACCAGTGACGACCAAGAAGATTGAACCAAGCGTCAAGAAGGCGGTCATTGGTGAGGCTGCGAAAAAGTCATATCCGTAGACGGGGTTGACCGCTTTCAGAACGCTCGGGCGCTGAATGACTTGGTTCAGACCAAGGGCTGCCAATGTGCCAAACCATAAAACCATGATTGGTCCGAAAACGCGACCAATTCCTCCGGTCCCACGTTTTTGCACCAAGAACAAAACTGCCAAGATCGCCACTGCGATGGGAATGATCATGCTGTCTAAAGCCGTCGTTGTTTCTTTGACGCCTTCGACGGCACTGAGAACCGAAATGGCCGGGGTGATCAAACCGTCTCCGTACAACAGAGCTGTGCCGAAAATTCCTAGGGCAACGGCAAATGAAATTTTCCGACTGCCAACACCCTTGGGCATGATCATGGCGGTGAGTGCCAAGATGCCACCTTCGCCGTGGTTGTCGGCGCGCATCATGAACGTTAAATACTTAATCGAAATGATGATGATGAGAGCCCAAAACGCAATCGAGACCACGCCGAGGGCATTGACCGGATCGGCAGCGTCGAGGTGCTGATGTTCAAAGGCCTCGCGAAATGCGTACAGAGGAGACGTACCAATGTCGCCGTACACAATGCCGAGGGCGCCGAGAGCGAGGGCCCCCATGCCGACCTTAGGGCCGTGACCACTGGCATGGTCGTGATCGGTCCCGTCGGCTAGATGCTCGGAATCGACCTGTTGACTGGACTCGCTGTCTGTAGACACTCATCTGACTCTAATCATGGGTCGTCAGATCTCGGCGCTTGAAAGACAAGACTTTTTGCAGGGCATATTCGCGTTGTCGCAACGAGGCCTAAGATTGGAGAGTTATGAAAACCCGCAACCTCATTATTTTGTCCATCTGTTGTGGGCTGCTGATTCTTTTTGCTGGTGGATTCAAACTTTTCCAAGTCGCGACCGACCGTGCCGAGGTGCCCGTCAATCTTTTGGGGAAAGAATCCACCATCGGCGATATGACGGTGAATGTGCAGTCGATCACCGAAAATTCTGACGGTATTTCGGTCTCGATTGCCATGCGTGGGGTTGCTGGTGATTCGGTCATTGATGGTTGGCGGTTACTGGGCGACGGCAAGGTGCTCGAACCCTCTGGAGCGGTTGTTACGGGAGCGTGCGATGCCTCGACCGTGGTTCTGGATGACGAAGCGACCATTCAATGTGTCTTGCGCTTCGCCGCAGTGAAAGCTGTCCAAGCGGTGGCCTATACCCGGGCGGGCGAACAGCGACAGTGGGCCCCGTAAACACCAATTTCGTCACTCTTTGCATGACAGGGGTCATCTACTCATCGGTAACCAGCCTGCGACCACTACTGTTATGACCTGCACAGCGCAACTCGCGCCCGTCTCTCGGAGGTGGCCTAGATGGCCGAGCAATTTGACCTCGTGGTGATAGGTGGTGGACCCGGTGGATACGGGTCGGCCCTCTACGCCGCGTCGGCAGGAATGAATGTCGCTTTAGTTGAACGTGATGCGCTTGGCGGCACCTGTTTGAACCGTGGCTGTATCCCGGCAAAGGCATTTCTCGAGACTGCTTCGGTGTTTCGTCATGTCGCTCACGCCGCTGAGTTTGGTATTGAGGCCAGTGCTCCAGCAATCAACTTTGCGACTACACAGGCGCGCAAGGCCAAGATTGTTGATGGTCTTGTCAAGGGCATCGGTGGATTGTGCAAATCGCGCAAAGTGACGGTGTTCAACGGAACTGGTTCACTTGGTGCCAATCGCACTGTGAACATCACGATGGCCGATGGTTCGACTGCAACAGCACAAGGTGCCAGCGTGATCTTGGCCGCTGGTTCGGTTCCGCGCACGATCCCTGGTTTCGACCGTGGTGGCCCGATCATGACGAGCGATGAAGTGTTGATGCTTGATCATGTACCTGCACGCGTAGCAGTCATCGGTGGCGGCGCCATTGGTTGCGAGTTCGCATCAACGTTTGCCGACCTTGGCGCAGCAGTCACGATTCTGGAAGGTCTTCCCAAAATTCTTCCCGGCCTCGACACCGACGTTGCCAACGTTGTGGAGAAGTCATTTAAGAAAAAGAAAATCGACATCCGTACAGGTGTTGCAGTCAAGAGTCACGCACCGACGGCATCGGGCGGCACTGTTGTGACGTTCGGTGAAGGCGAACAACTTGAAGTCGATGCTGTCATCGTTTCGGTTGGTCGACGTCCGTTTGCCGACTTGCTTGGGTTACAAGGAACTGCAGTCAAGGTGAGCGATCGTGGATTCATTGAAGTCGATCCGTGGTGTCAGACGTCAGAACCTGGCGTCTACGCAATTGGTGACCTCATCAATACTCCGCAGTTGGCACATGTTGCTTACGCCGAAGCAATTTTGTCGGTCAAGCACATGTTGGGCGAAGGTCCGATTCCGATTGCGTACGACCGAGTGCCGTGGGCAATTTATTGTCACCCCGAAGTGGCATGGGCTGGTCCGGGCGAAGATGCATGCAAGGCCGCAGGTCTTGACGTCGTCGTGGCCAAGCATCAGTTCCGCGCCAATAGCCGAGCGATGATCTTGGGTGAAATTGATGGTTTGGTCAAGATTGTCGCCAAACGCAATGCCGACGGAACTGCTGGACAGATTCTTGGTGTGCACATGGTGGGTCCGTGGGTGACCGAGCAGTTGTCAGGTGGTTACTTGGCAGTGAACTGGGAAGCCACAGTTGATGAAGTGGCTGAATTCATTCAGCCTCACCCGAGTTTGTCCGAACTATTCGGTGAGACTGTGTTGTCGCTCACCGGCCGTAGTTTGAACGCATAAAGCAAGATCAGTCGAAAGCAGGAAAGTCATGGCAGAAGTAACCCTTCCGCAACTTGGAGAAACCGTTACTGAAGGAACCATCACGCGATGGTTCAAAAAGGTCGGCGACTCAGTTGCACTTGATGAACCTTTGTTCGAAGTATCAACTGACAAAGTTGACACCGAAGTTCCGTCGCCTGTTGCCGGTGTCTTGACTGAAATTCGTGTCCCAGAAGGCGAGACCGTTCCCGTTGGTGCGGTTATCGGAGTTGTTGGCGATGCCAGTGCAGTAGTTGCTGCCCCAGCCGCCGCGCCTGCGCCTGTTGTTGAAGCTGCGCCTGCTCCAGTCGTCGCCGCTCCGGCACCAGTTGTTGCTGTTCCAGCCCCTGCGCCTGTTGTTGTTGCTCCAGTGCCTGCTGTGGGCAATGACAATCGTTTGTTGTCGCCAGTCGTGCGCCGTTTGGTAACCGAGCACAATCTCAATGTTGACTCGATTGCCGGAACCGGCCCTGGTGGACGTATCACTCGCGAAGATGTGCTTGATCACATCGACAAGATCGCTACTGGTGTAACTCCTGCCGCACCAGCGGCAGCCGCAGCACCTCGACCCGCTGCAGCAAGCCCCGCACCGGTTGCCTCTGCTCCTAAAGCTGCAGCGCCAGTAGTGCGCGCTGGCGAACGCGACGATGTTGTTCCGTTGTCAAAGATTCGTCAACTCACTGGCGCGCACATGACGATGTCGTTGAGCGTCAGTCCACATGCATTCAGCGTGGTCGAAGTTGATTACGCCAATGTCGACAACACGCGGTCCAAGACGAAAGACGAATTCAAGTTGGCCGAAGGCTTTAGCTTGACGTATCTTCCGTTCATCTCGCGTGCAGTTGTTGACGCATTGGTTGATTTCCCAAACATGAATGCGAGCATTTCGGGCACCGATCTCATCGTGCACCGTTATGTCGATCTCGGTATCGCAGTTGACATCGAAGGTCTCGGTCTTTTGGTGCCAGTAGTGCGCAGTGCCGAAGGAAAGCGTTTGCGCGCGATTGCTCGTGAAATCAGTGATCTGGCAACTCGAGCCAAGACTCGCAAACTAGGCCCCGATGAAATTCAAGGTGGTACGTTCACCATCTCGAATAACGGTTCGGCTGGTTCGGTGCTCACGATGGCGATCATCAATCAGCCGCAGGTTGCCATTTTGTCAACCGATGCGATTGCAAGAAAGCCCGTAGTTGTGAATGTTCCTGGTGGTGGCGAAAGTATCGCGATTCATCCAGTTGGACATTTGGCCATGAGTTGGGACCATCGTGCATTTGATGGCGCATATGCCGCCGGATTCTTGGTGCGCGTGAAAGAAATTCTTGAGACCCGCGATTGGTCGAGCGAGTTCTAAATTATGTTGCGCGTCCGCTGGATTGGCAGGGTCGCGTATCGCGAGGTTCTGGCGTTACAAACCGCTCTCTTTGAGCATGGTCAAGAACAACATTTGTTGTTACTTGAGCATCCGCATGTTTTTACGTATGGGCCACGTGCCGAACTTGAAAAGAATCTGAAGTGTGATCCTGCCGAAGTTGGCGCTGATTTTGTAGCCGTGAAACGCGGTGGCGACATCACCTATCACGGACCAGGACAGCTTGTTGGCTATCCAATTTTGAATTTAGAGAATGCGATTGGCGCAACGGCGCATGTGTGTGGTGTTGAGCAATTAGTAATTGATGCTTTGACCGAACTTGGTGTGAAGAA